>CAZHXC010000171.1:0-7089 GCA_964536145.1 uncultured Spirochaetales bacterium
TGTCCAAGCAGCGTCCGAAAAACCGCTTTTATTGAATCGCCCGCCGGATCTTCAGCAATGGTCTTTTGTACCGAGCCAACCGCGGTGCCAAACCGTGAGGTTACCCGGTATCGCTCGTTTACCTCGCGAATCGAGAGCTTGCGAAGTCTGTCCAGGTTCTCGCGGATGGTATTGAGCATTTTTACGCGTGTTGCATCATCGGCTACCGCATCCCTGACCGTTGCCAGTACGTCGTCTACGATTTCAGGCATCTTCTCGTCGAGAGTTCTGTCATACTGGGTGGCGACAACAAAAAAGCGCTGCAGAAGGCTGAGCTTGTCGAGGGTGTTTTTCAGAAGGACTCTGCTCCTGCGGGCAATTTGCGCGCGCATAGGCTCGCTTTCAAGCCACTCGGTAACAAATCCAAAAAACGGTTCGTAGAGCACATCTGCAATACCCACAACCCAGTCGGTAGCCTCCGGAGGAACGTAATCTCCAAGCGTGTCTTGCCGCCTGCTTCCAGCTTCAAACCACCGCGTTACCTTGGCCAAAAGAGACTTTCCGGTGTCCGGAGCGCGGAGCAGACCGACTATCCATGATATAAACCGCTCCTTCTGTTCTTCACCGCTGAAAAGATCGCCTATTTTTTTGCTCGTGAGAGAGCGTAACCCGGTATGGATCACCATATCGATGATGCGCGTGAATCCGGAGGAGTGCAGGAATCCTCGAATCAGATCTTCGAGAAAAGCGAGGAGATCAAAACCCTCACTGCTTCCATCTCTTCCACGGCCTTTCCTGTTCCCGCGGCCCAGAAGATCCCCGGTGGTCGCGTCAAATACCGTATCCGTGATACGTGAAACCGCCGTATGGAGCCCTGTGCGAAAGCTATCGGAGCGGACCTGCCGTTTCAGGGTATCTTCGGTGAGGAGCTCTCTCGAAACCATCCTTCCGATGCTCTCCGCAAGCTTGTACCGTTGCCTGGGGATGATACCGGGTGTAAAGGGTACCCGTATTCCGAGCACCCTCCATTCCCGGTACGGCCTGAAGAGCATACGAATCGCAACCGCGTTTGTTACGTAGCCTATGATCGCGCCAAGAACCGGTGGAAGGAACCAGCGTATGAGCTCAACCGTTGTTTCGGTCAACGCTGTAACTCTCTGGAAAACGCCTCAGCGCGGGATTTTGAATCGTGTAAGTCGAGGTAGGCGCCAAATACCCATCCGGCAAGCCCGTCATAGCTGATCTGATACCAGAAGTCCTCTTCATCTTCGACTGTTTCCTTGGTACTCGTCTTTGACACGATCTCTAAGACCGACCCCTTCCACAAGGTGGCGAGGACCGGAGCGCCGACGCTCGGGCTGTCCCGCAAACGCAGGTGTGAAGAGGTAATAACCGCCCAATTCGTCTGCAGCCCGAGAGCCCTCGTGGAGGGCAATTCTATCTGCACAACCTGTTCCCGGCCATTGCAACCGCCCAATGCCAAAAGCCCACAGACAACGCAGCAGAGGAGGAGCGCCTTGTAATTCAAAACATATCGATGCATGATCACCGTAGTGAAAAGAATATATCGGATAGTAGCATATCTCATCTTTTTTGTCATTTTGCCTCTCTGTCCAGCGGGAGCTTTGGAGATTGCCGAGTTTTTTGAGATTTCAGGCGGCCTTGACCTCATGAAAAGGCCCGCGATCGCGGCTTCCTACCAGCCGGACTACGTCGTAGCTCAGGGACTTGAACTATCCTTCCTCGGGTGCGCATACACAGGAATAGCCGGCCTTGTTTCGCAAACCGCAACCTCCCCTGTGAGGAGCGGGGTCATCTATCGAGGTTTCGTCACCATCGGAGGAAAACTTTATGCGGGGTATATCCACCCAAAGACGTTCCTCAATTTGTTCAAGCCCGGTGGCGAGGCGGCATTCAGGGCCGAGTTCGCACGATACCATGAAACGGATCTTCTCTTCTTCTATCTCACCGCGATGTGGACCCCGGAAGCTCTATTTCAACTTGCCGAATCCGTAGCAATTCGTGTCGGCCTGCCGGTAAGCTACAGCTTTCGTACCGACCTTTCCTACCACCTCCGGGTTGGTGTAAGTGTGGCTTTTCTTATCGGCTGACCGACGGTATATTTACTCAATAGTATGAGGAACAACCGTAAGTTCGTCCAAATAGCGTTGCTCACGGCGGCCGTAATCCTTACAGCAGGCTGCAGTATTGAAGCACCTCGGGTAACCGGGTATGCGGTTGTGTACGGCATATCGCTGTACGATCCGGATTTCGCGGAGGGTGAACCGAACACTCTGAACCTCACCTATTCGAACGATGACGCAGTTGCGGTAGCGGCGATGTTCGAAGATGCGGACTACAACGTAATCCTGCGCACCGACACCCAGGCCACTCCCGAAAACCTGCTCTTGGATACAGAATATGTTTCCGGCCGCATATCACCGGAAGAAAACTTCGTCTTCTACTTTTCGGGGCACGGCGTCGGGTCGAATATTCTCCCGACGGAGGAAGACAGCCCGGAGCCCGCGGGGAGAGACCGGTACGACGAATGGATATTTCTCTATGGTTCAATTGACAACGGAACCATAGCGGACAAGAATGCGGCGTTGAGAGATGATGACCTTCTTGCCCTCATCGAGCGGGTGAACACTACAAAGCGTGTCGTGATTTTAGACGCCTGCAACTCCGGCGGCTTTATCGGGAGCGAGGCGGAGATCGATCTGGTGCCGCAGAACAGCAATTCCGGAGAGGAAGCGAGCTTTGCAGACGCGGTTCAGAAATACTTCTCCAACACCGTCTCCGATCCGGCGGATATCCCGGCGTCAAAGGCTCTCGTCCTCACGGCGGCAGGAGAACAGGAAGACACCTACGAAACCTCCGAGCTTGAGCACGGCATTTTTACCTATTATCTGCTGCACGCGCCGTTTGAAGCCGATGCGAATACAGACGGCTTTGTAACGGCCGGCGAGTGTTTTAATTACGCTTCCCTGATGATTGAACGACAGTGGGCATTCTTTAAACCGAGAATATCCGGCGGCCCCGTGGATTTTGTGCTCTTCAGGACCCGGGAATAGGGCACGGCATGCCATAAACCGCGGCGGGTCTCAACTCTCTTTGAATGAAGACCTGATGCTTTCTATTTCATCACGGACCACCGCCGCTCTCTCAAACTCCAGATCCTTGGCAAGCTCGGTCATCTCCTTCTCGAGTGCCGCGATCAGCTTCTTGCGCTGATCAGGTATGAGCACGTTGTAGCTGGCCTTGAGAAGATCGATGGAAACCCGTTCCGATTGTTTTTTCTCGTCCTTCTTTCGTAACAGAATATCCTGCACCGCTTTTTTGATACTCTGCGGTGTGATGCCGTGCTCTTCGTTGTACGCCTGCTGGATCTCCCGTCTGCGGTTGGTTTCTGATATCGCTTGCTCCATCGCATCAGAGACTCTGTCCGCGTACATGATGACCTTTCCGTTGACGTTTCTCGCCGCGCGACCGATCGTCTGGATCAACGAAGTTGCCGATCGCAGGAAGCCGATCTTATCGGCATCAAGGATCGCTATCAGCGATACTTCCGGAAGATCGAGCCCTTCACGCAACAGGTTGATCCCTACGAGCACGTCAAAAGCACCGGTCCTGAGGTCCCGCAGAATTTCCACCCGCTCTATAGTCTCTATCTCAGAGTGCAGATACCGAACTTTGAGACCGAGACCGGAAAGATAGTCGGTCAGGTCCTCGGCCATCTTCTTTGTAAGCGTCGTGACGAGGGTTCGCTCCCCTCGGTCTATCCGTCCGCGTATTTCCGAGTACAGGTCTTCGATCTGACCGGCACTCGGTCTCACCGATATTTCCGGATCAAGAAGACCGGTGGGCCGGATAACCTGCTCAACGACTCGCGCGGAGCGTTTCACCTCGTTATCACCGGGAGTGGCGCTGACGTAAACCGTTCGCTTGATCAGACTTTCGAACTCGCCGTAATAGAGCGGCCGGTTATCTAACGCGGAAGGTAGCCTGAATCCGTGGTTCACCAGGTTCATCTTTCTAGACCGGTCACCCTCATACATCCCGCCGATCTGCGGAACGGTGACGTGAGATTCGTCAACGAACAGCAGGAAGTCTTCCGGAAAGTAATCGATCAACACGGCGGGACGTTCTCCGGCCTGGCGACGGCTCAGATGGCGGGAGTAGTTCTCAATACCGGGACAGTATCCGAGCTCCTCCATCATTTCCAGGTCATACTCGGTCCTCGTTTTCAACCGTTGCGCTTCAAGGAGCTTCCCCTGGCTCTGCAGCTGCTCGTATCTTTCGGCGAGCTCCGCCCGTATGTCGTCGAGGGCCTGATGGATCTGGCTTTCAGGAAGCACAAAGTGTTTTGCAGGGTAGACGCTCACCCTGTCGAGTTCCTCGATGATGTCGCCGGTTAACGGATGAATCCGCCGGATCCTGTCAACTTCATCCCAGGCGAACTCTATTCTGAAGGCGTCTTTCAGATACGCCGGATACACCTCGAGCACGTCTCCCCTTATTCTGAACTTCCCGCGCTCGAGGATAGCGTCGTTCCTGTCGTATTGCAGAGAGACGAGCTGCCTGGCGGCCTTGTGGAGATCCTGCTGGACACCCCGTTGCACGGTAAGACGCATCTGTCTGAAACTCACCGGATTTCCCAGACCGTAGATGCAGGAGACGGTGGCAACGACAATCACATCCTCCCGTTCCATAAGGGCTGAGGTTGCAGACAGCCTGAGCCTGTCGATTTCATCGTTTATGGAGGCGTCTTTTTCTATATAGAGGTCCTTTGACGGTACGTACGCCTCCGGCTGGTAGTAGTCGTAGTACGATACGAAGTACTCGACGGCGTTATCAGGAAAAAACTCATCGAACTCTCTGTACAACTGGGCGGCAAGGGTCTTGTTGTGTGAGATGATCAGCGTCGGCTTTTCTACCCGCTCAATTATCCCCGCCATGGTAAAAGTCTTTCCGGATCCGGTAACACCTTTGAGGGTCTGCTCTCTGTCACCGTTGAGCACACCTCGAGACAGCTTCTCGATCGCCTGCAGCTGATCCCCGGAGGGACTGAACTCCGATACTACTCTGAAATCTGCCATGCTCCGCCTGCCGACCGGTTAATTCCAGGCCATGTTGTCCGGACGCTCTGAAAGCTCGATTGTCGTCCTTCGCTCCCGTCCGTTTCGCAAGTAAACCAGCTCTACGGTGTCTCCAGGTTTGGTCGCTTCCAAAGCACTAAAGAAATCAGCAAGCGATTCTACGGCGGTATCGTCTATCTGGATGATGATGTCGCCGCCTAAGTAGATGTAACTTCTGCCGTACCGCACCCGGGTAGTTCCACCCTGAATTCCGGCGGAATCTGCGTTTCCGCCGTCTATTACTCTTGAAACCAGGATTCCCCGGTCAACCGGAAGTCCGGCATGCCGGACGATCGACGGCTCGAGTTGCACAGGAATGATATCGATCCAACCCCGGCGTACCGTACCATACTGAATCAGATCCGGTATGACGCGACGGGCGGTGTCTATCGGTGATGCAAACCCGATTCCCACCGAACCGCCCGAGGGGCTGTAGATCATCGTGTTCACGCCGATCATCTCGCCGTTGGCATTCAATAGCGGACCACCCGAGTTGCCGGGATTAATGGAAGCATCGGTCTGAATCATATCCTGGATGATGTAGTTGTTACGCGCCATAACCGGCCGGCCGAGACCGGAGATAATGCCTGTGGTGAGGGTACGCTCGAAGGCAAACGGGTTGCCGATCGCCAGTACCTTTTGTCCCACCTGCAGATCCGCCGATGAGCCAAAGGGGATAACCACCAGATCTATTCCGCCGGGATCAAACTGGACAACCGCAAGATCGTTCTCCTGATCCTTTCCCACAACGTCGCCTTCGTGCCGCGAACCATCGGCGAGGGTGACGTACACTTTGTACGCATCTTCAACAACGTGGTAATTCGTCAGTACGTATCCTCTCTTGTCGATGATCGAGCCTGAGCCGGTCCCCGCCTCCTGAGGAATCGGATCAAAAAACCAATTGTACACGAGCTTCTCGGTTGTTATGTTGACAACCCCTTCATTGTACTGCCGGTAGATCCTGATATTCTGCTCCTCGTCCGAGGAGTAATCACCAGTGTCCTGGGCGGGTATCATGAGTTCGGTATTTGAATGCGACGAGGAATCAAGGACGATCGGTTCATCCACGGTGCTGTCGGCCCGGTCTCTCAACTCAGGCAACACTCCGGAGAGCACCAGGACTCCGGCCGTTATGACCACTGATAGTATTATGCTGAAAAAGAGTTGATTTCTGCTGTACAGTTTCACGCTGTCTCAGAATATACTGCAACTCATGAAACCCGCCAACCTAGAAGAATAGCTCCCCCTCCCCATACCGGCGAAGCTGGATCGCCTCGTAGAGATGAGGAAGTAGTATACTCTGCTCTCCCTCCATGTCGGCGATAGTCCTCGAAACCTTGAGAATCGAGTGGCAGGCCCTCGAGCTCAACTGTACAGAGCGCATCGCGTGTTCAAACTCACCGGCGGTCTTCTTATCGAGCTCACAGCATTGAGCAATTTCTCCGGGCTTGAGTCTCCCGTTGAGACCGCCAACCCCGTTTTTCATTCGAGCATGCTGGGCCGCCCTTGCCTTGAGCACCATCTCCCGAAGCTCTTTACTCGAAGCGGTTTTGACAGAAAGCAATTCTGCCGGTTGCACCGGTTTGACCGGTATACGCAGGTCCACACGGTCGAGTAATGCGCCCCCAAGCTTCTTCCAGTATCTCTCAATCTCAAACCGGGTGCAGATGCACACGGCGTCATCTCTCCCCAGGTTGCCGCAGGGACACGGGTTTGCCGTCAGGATGAGCTGAAAATCCGACGGATACCAGCAGGAGGAGCCGGCCCTGGCGATTTCTACTCTTCCCGACTCCAGCGGTTCCCGGAGACTCTGGAGAAGATTCCGTCTGAACTCCGGCACCTCATCAAGAATGAGCACGCCGCCGTGAGCGAGGGAAATCTCTCCGGGCCGAATGCTCTTCCCTCCGCCGATCATCCCTTCCATGGTTGCGGAGTGATGGGGAGAGCGTACCGGCGGATACCGCAGCAGGCC
>CAZHXC010000172.1:0-7082 GCA_964536145.1 uncultured Spirochaetales bacterium
CCGGTTTCGTAAACCGCCTCTTTCGCCGGATCAAGAATGCCACAGCAGGTAAAAACATCACCGTCATAGATGATGACCATGAGACCTGCCGTGACCTTTCCCAGAAATATCCTGAGCTTCTCGTTCTCAACGCGGATATTTCAGACGAGGATTTCGAGGAGGAAGAGCACCTCGCACGGGCGGACTTGATAGTAGCTGCAACCAAAAATCAGGAGCTGAATATCATAAACGCGGTGTATGCTAAAACTCTCGGCACAAAGCGCACCGTAGCCCTGGTAAACAAAAGCAGCTACGTACACATGGCAAATCATCTTGGAATAGATGTGGCGATAAGCCCGGTTGACAGCATGGTGAGCACGATCCTCCGCCATATCAGACGGAGCAACGTACGGCGCGTGTACAATATCTCCGGCTCGAGTATTGATATTATCGAGTTTTCGGTAGAGGCGATGAGCAGTATCATCGGGAAACAAATTCGGGATATCAAGCTTCCCGCAGATTCGCTTATCGTAACAATTACCCGCAACGGTAAGAGTTTCATTCCGCACGGTGAGAATATTATCCAGAGTAATGACCATCTGATCACCATCGCCCGCAAAGATTCCATTCCGGCGCTCGAAACACTGTTCATGGGTTGATGATGCATTTCAAGCTTATCTTCAGAGTTGTTGCGATACTCCTGTTGATTGTCGCATTTTTCATGGTCTTTCCAATATCGTTTGCTATACACTTCGATGAGCTTGAGATCATACCTTCGTTTCTGATTCCCATGGCAATCGCCGGTGTAACTTCGCTCCTGATACTGCTTCTGAGCAGAAATCCCAGCCGGCGGATAAGCACCCGGGACGGTTTTCTGCTCGTGACCGCGAGCTGGCTTATCGCATCGCTCTTCGGTTCGCTGCCGTTCTTCCTTTCCGGCGAAATACCGCGCTTTACGGACGCATTTTTCGAAACCATCTCCGGGTATACCACTACCGGGGCGTCTATCCTCACGGATATCGAAGCGTTGCCAAAGAGCCTTCTCTTCTGGCGCTCGTTGACCCACTGGCTCGGAGGTATGGGGATTGTCGTGCTTGCCGCAGCCGTGTTGCCGCTCCTCGGTATAGGCGCGTATCAGCTCATCAAGGCTGAGGCGCCCGGTCCTACTCTCGACAAAATCACCCCAAAGATCGCGAGAACGGCAAAGATCCTCTGGATTATCTATCTGTTCTTCACGGTCGCTGAAACAATTCTCCTGATGATTGGCGGGATGAGCCTCTTTGACGCGCTTACCCACACATTCGGCACCCTGGCAACCGGCGGTTTTTCTCCAAAAGCGGCAAGCGTGGGCCACTACAACTCGGGATTCATCGATGTGGTCATCACGGTCTTCATGGTAATTGCCGGCGTCAACTTCACCATCTACTTCTGGATTGCAACCGGCAATATACGTCGGATTCTCAAGAATGTTGAGCTGCGGGTCTATGTGGCGATTTTTGTTGGCGCCACGATTGTTCTCGCCCTTATCCTGTTCCGGCAGACCTATGGTGATTTTGGGACAAGCCTCAGGTATGCCGGATTTCAGGCCGCCACTATCCTTACAACGACAGGCTATGTCACCACGAATTACGAGTTGTGGCCCGAGTTTGCCCAGGCAATACTCTTCGGGTTGATGTTTATCGGCGGATGCTCCGGTTCGACGGGCGGAGGGATCAAGGTTATACGTATCGTCACCATGGCAAAGCTTGCCGCGAGCGAGATGCGGGTTCTCCTGCATCCGCGAGGGATATTCAGCGTCAGCATGGGAAAACAGTCTATCAGTTGGGGGGTTGTGAACACCATAGCGGCGTTCTTCTTTCTCTACATCAGCTTACTGATCATTATTACCGTCGTTGTTGCAACGAGCGGAAGCAATATCCTCACCTCATTTTCGGCCGCCGCGGTCACCCTCGGAAACATAGGCCCGGGGTTCGGAAAGGTCGGCCCAACGGGCAACTATGCCCATTTTCCCGCGTATGTAAAATGGGTATTGAGTTTTGCAATGCTCGCAGGAAGGTTGGAGTTATATACGGTGCTTGTTCTTCTAAGACCGAAAATCTGGAGAAGTTAAGCGCATGATATGCTATGCTTAACAACACAGGAGGCAAAAGTATGAATTACCGTAGTTTAGGACGAACCGGTGTACAGGTGAGCGAGTTGTGTCTCGGCACCATGATGTTTGGTGGAAAGACCGATGAGGCCGGTTCAATTCCGATAATAGACAAAGCGATTGACTCAGGGATCAACTTCATAGACACGGCCAACGTCTATTCGCGGGGACGGAGCGAAGAGGTTGTCGGGAAGGCGCTCAAAGCCGACGGAAAACGTGAGAAAATCGTACTGGCGACAAAGGTCCACGGCCAGATGGACCCGGATGACCCCAACGGACGCGGGGTGAGCCGCCGGCACATTATTGCCCAGTGTGAGGCGTCACTGAAGCGGCTGCAGACCGATTACATCGACCTGTATCAGCTGCACCGGCCGATGTCCTCAATTCCCATCGATGAGAGCCTGCGCGCTCTCGATGACCTGGTAAGGTCCGGAAAGGTACGCTACATCGGGACGAGCAACTTTGCCGCGTGGCAGATGGTTGAGTCGCTCTGGGTTTCGAGGGAACTTGGGTTGGACCGTTTCGTCTGCACCCAGCCTCCCTACAACCTGATGGACAGACGTGTTGAGCGGGAGATCGTCCCGATGGCCCTCACCTATGGTCTGGGAATTATCCCGTGGTCTCCCCTGGCGGGCGGGTTTCTCACCGGGAAATACCAACGTGGGGAAGAGCGCCCCAAAGGGGCACGGCATGAAGAGCGGACCCCCGATACGACGTCAGCTCTCTTCTCTGACCGGGCTTTTGACGTCATCGAGACGCTTGAAAAAATCGCGAAGGAAAAGGGCTGTACCACGAGTCAGCTTGCCCTTGCCTGGTGCAAGGAGCAGCCCGGCATTACCGCGCCTATTATCGGGCCGCGGACGATGGGCCATCTGCTCGACAATTTGGGCGCGCTCGAAGTGAGCATAACGGCGGAAGACCGCACACGCATAGATGAGGTGTCTTCTCCGGGCCGTGCGGTCTCCCCGTATTTTCAGCCCGATGTGATCAATACCGATTTTGGACCGCACCCGTACAGGTGGTAGCCCGCGCCGCACAGTAGCACTGCACAGCCGGCGCCCCCGCGGTTGCACCGCGGGGGCGATCTGTTTAACATCCTATCCATGCAATACCGCACATTTGGTCCTTTGGACTGGAAGGTTTCGGCTCTCGGTTTTGGCGCCATGCGTCTGCCCAAGATAGGCGATGGACCGGGGGAAATCGATGAGCCGGAATCTATCGAGATGATCCGCCACGCCATAGACCGGGGGGTAAACTACATCGACACCGCTTACCCGTACCACGGCGGGAAGAGCGAACCGCTTGTCGGCAGCGCGCTGGAAAACGGGTACCGGGAGAAGGTGCGTGTGGCGACCAAATCGCCCTCCTGGCTGCTGGAGAAGGGTGAAGATTTCCATCGCATCCTCGACGAGCAGCTTGAGCGCTCCCCTGTGGAGTGGGCGCTTTTAGAAAAAGTTGCACAAGCCTACAACGAGCTCAGCCCCGTTCCGTGTACCGCGTGCCGGTACTGCATGCCCTGCTCGCGCCATAAATAAGGAAAAACATATGTCACTACTGTTCGAGCCGACGAAGATCGGTAACATCGAGATGCGGAATCGATTTATCCGGTCAGCCACCTACTACGCCTTGGCCGATGCGGAGGGTTTCATCGGTGATGAGAGTGTTAATCTTATGAGAACACTCGCCGCCTCACGGGTCGGGCTGCTTGTCACAGGATACGCCTTTGTCGCAAAACACGGGCAGGTATTCCCGGATATGAACGGCATCGATTCCGACGATCACATACCGTCCTACAAAAGAATGACCGATGCGGTGCATCAGGAAGGCGGGAGGATCGTCATGCAGATCGTCCATGGCGGATCTGAATCGAGAAACGCCGCACGTGGTGACGGCAAGTACCTCGCAGTTTCGGTGACCGGTCCGCTGGTGAACAAAAAACGGCCGCCGGTTGAAATGACCGACGAGGATATCGAGGAGATTATCGATGCTTTCGGCAAAGCCGGCCGCAGGGTGCAGGAGGCGGGGTTTGACGGTGTGCAGATCCATGGCGCCCACGGCTATCTGGTAAGCCGGTTTTTGTCTCCGAAGAGCAACAGACGACAGGATAAATGGGGCGGCAGCCTGGAAAACCGGGCGCGTTTTCTCGTTGAGGTGGTCAAATCGATAAAGCGGCACGTGGATACCGATTTTTCGGTGATGATCAAGCTCGGCTGCCGCGACTATCTTTCCGATGGCGGCGGCCTGACAAATGGGGAGGGCGCGGAAGTTGCGAAGATGGTAGCGGAGGAAGGTATCTGCCACATCGAAGTGAGCCACGGGATAAAAGAGCGAATCCCCGGCGCGCCCCAGGACCCGGAAGCATACATGCTCCCTGACGCGAAGGCGGTGAGGGAACAAACATCGGTCCCCATAGCACTTGTGGGCGAGATAAGAAGCCTCTCTCTAATGGAGGAACTTATCGATTCCGGCGATTGTGGTCAGATATCGCTCTGCAGGCCGTTCATCCGAGAACCTGGATTGATCAAAAAGCTTGAAAGCGGAGAAAGCAGGAAGTCCGCCTGTATTTCCTGCAGAGGCTGCTTCAATGTCGATGCATCGGGCAAGATGCACATCTTTTGCAGCCAAATGAAGGGGGCATGAGGAGCAACTTCCGGGCGCTTTGGGACGGGGAGTGCAGCGTCCAGCGCCTGCAACGCGCTTTAGCAGGCCAAAAACGTCGATTTCCTTCCTATTTCGTAAAATAGACCTTCCATCTGATCGCGAAATATATTATAACGTCGCAAACAAATACAAACCCAATGAGAGGAGTTGGATTTTATGGATGTCGCTCAGACGATTGTGAACACAACCAGCGGCGTGTTCTGGATCATACCGATCGCTGCTGCGTTGGCTTTGGTTTTTGCCTGGATCTTTTTCAAGATCATGATGAAGAACTCCGAAGGCACTGACCGTATGAAGGAGATCTCGCACTACGTTCAGGAAGGTGCGATGGCGTACCTGGGAAGGCAGTACCGTATTGTTGCGTTGGTTTTTCTGGTACTCGTCATTCTGCTCGCACTTCTGGCGTTTTTTGGGATTCAAAACCCCTTTGTACCCATCGCCTTTCTCACGGGGGGTTTCTTTTCAGCGCTTTGCGGCTACCTTGGAATGCGGACGGCAACCTTTGCCTCGGCCAGAACCGCCCAGGGAGCATCTGAGTCGCTGAACAAGGGGCTCAAGATAGCCTTTCGCAGCGGAGCGGTGATGGGACTGGTTGTTGTCGGATTCGGATTGCTCGACATCTCCCTGTGGTACCTGGTTCTTACAAAACTCGTCTACACCGCAGAGAACATGCAAAACGGCCTTTCCTTCCTTGGCCTCAATCTGGTGCATGAGGGGACGACACAGAAAATGAGGATGGTCGAGATAACCGCAACCATGCTTACCTTTGGTATGGGTGCCTCAACCCAGGCGCTTTTCGCCCGTGTCGGTGGAGGAATCTACACCAAGGCCGCCGATGTAGGTGCTGACCTTGTGGGAAAAGTGGAAGCCGGTATACCTGAGGACGATCCTCGTAACCCGGCGACCATCGCCGACAACGTTGGAGACAATGTAGGGGACGTGGCCGGAATGGGTGCAGACCTGTATGAGTCTTACACGGGTTCGATACTTGCCACCGCGGCTCTTGGTGCGGCCCTCCCGGGCCTTACCGCAGGTGATCAGATCACCCGGATCGTGGCGCCCATGCTCGTTGCCGCGATTGGTATCGTACTTTCCATCGCCGGAATATTCATGGTCAGGGCAAAGGAGTCTGCCAGCCAGAAAAACCTTCTCAACGCGCTGCTGATAGGAACCGGGGGAAGCTCTGTCTTGATTCTCGCCGTTCTTGCCGTCATGGCTGCAGTTAACTGGATCACCTGGGGTGTATTCGGTGCGGTGGTAGCTGGATTGGCGGCCGGTGTTATTATCGGCCAAAGTACCGAGTACTACACTTCGGATCGATACAAACCCACCAAGGGGATAGCAAAGCAGACGCTGCAGGGACCGGCGACCACGATTATCGACGGAATGGCAGTAGGTATGTCCTCCACCGGGATTCCGGTTATTACGATCACCATTGGTATCATCTTAGCGTTCGCGTCGGCAGGCGGATTCGCCAACTTTGCAAACGGCGTGTACGGAATCGGTTTTGCCGCCGTTGGAATGCTCTCGACCCTTGGTATCACCCTTGCTACCGACGCATTTGGGCCAATTGCGGATAACGCAGGTGGAAACGCCGAGATGGCTGAATTGCCGCAAGAGGTTCGGGAAAGAACAGACGCATTGGATATGCTCGGAAATACCACCGCGGCAACCGGAAAGGGTTTTGCCATTGGTTCCGCCGCGCTTACCGCCATGGCGCTTCTTGCCGCCTACATGGAAGAGGTAAAGCTCTGGATTGGAAAGCTCGCAGGCAGGACCGTCGACGGTGTACGGCAGGTGGGGAATGTTCTCTTTTACTCGGGTTCCGAGGCGCCCGCAACAGGCGCAGGAGAGAGAGCAGTTGAGATCACCAATGCACACATCCAGGATTTTGTGGAAGCATACAATCTCTCATTGTTTAATCCGATGCTCTTGGGCGGTATTTTCATAGGCGCGATGATGGCCTTTGTGTTCTGTTCGATGACCATGAAATCAGTCGGCCGCGCGGCAGGCGCCATGGTTGATGAAGTGCGGCGGCAGTTCAAGGAGATCCCCGGCATCATGGAAGGGGAAGCAACTCCTGAATACGCGCGGTGCGTTGCTATTTCGACAAAGGGTGCGCAGAAAGAGATGATCGTTCCTTCGTTTCTGGCTATCATCGTTCCGGTTCTCGTAGGAGTAATCCTCAATGTGGCCGGTGTGGTTGGATTGCTCGCCGGCACGTTGACAACAGGATTTACCCTCGCGGTCATGCTCAATAACACCGGAGGTGCCTGGGACAACGCCAAGAAGT
>CAZHXC010000173.1:0-6377 GCA_964536145.1 uncultured Spirochaetales bacterium
AAAGCTCTTCACGCAGCCGTCCAATCTGCTCATCCTCGATGAGCCGACGAACGACCTGGACCTGGAGACACTCGATCTGCTTGAACAGATGCTCGCCGCGTACCCGGGAACGGTCCTTCTCGTGACGCACGACCGTGCGTTTCTTGATAACATCGTTGAGAGCACATTAATCCTTTTCGGCGACGGTACGGTGCGAAAGTTTGCAGGCGGCTACTCGGACTGGAAAGACCAGGTCTCCTTCGCAAAAAACGTGCGGGCGGGAGAGACCGACAGCCGTGCGGGTCACACCAGGAGCACGGGGCGTGCGGGGCCGGTCGGCCACCCGAATCGCCCACGCAAGCTCAGCTTCAACGAGAATCGCGAGCTGGAGATGCTTCCGGACCGGATCGCAGAACTCGAGCGGGAACTCGAGATGCTCCTGCACCGGCTCTCCGACCCAGCGGTCTACGCGAGAGACGGCGGCGCGGTCAAGGAGCTCACTATAGCACTCGAGGCGAAACAGAAGGAGCTCGATGCTGCATTTAAACGCTGGGAGGATCTCGAGCACCTGCTTCTGAAAAACCGTGAGCACAACCGGAAACACGGGCGTTCGGACCTTTCCTGAAGAAGCCGGCTGAGAAAAAACACACTAAGATCAAAGAAGATCCCGTGGTATAATTGATGAGAGTGGCAGATGCGTTTATTGCACCTGACCATTTGAAAAGAAATCTCGATAAACCGAACTACTTGCATTGATCATGAATTTTTTGGTTTCCTATTTGCACCTTATAAGCTTCTTTGCTTACATCTGCCTTTCGGTGTATATCCTAGCCAAGGAGCCCAAAAGCGCGCTGAACCGTCTCTGTTTCCTCGCCTTTCTCTGTTTCAGTGTCTGGAGCTTTGCTTTCGTCATCATCCACCATCCTGCCACCTCTTATACCAAGGTTCTTTTCTGGATAAATCTCAGCGCGGTTGGCGGCGTGCTCTATCCCGCCGTCCTGTATCACTTTTTCCGTCTCCTCGTTTATCGAAAAGCATCGGGGCTCGTCTTCATTTTCTATTCCCTGGCCTCGGCCGTGCTTGGGATCCAGTGGGCCACCGGGGAGCTTTTGATTGTTGTGGGTACCGAGCCCGAGAGCTACGGGTGGCACGTCTCATTTCCCATGACGATGACCGCCACTGGAACGATATATACCGTCTACATGTACTCGGCTGTCGTGGCAATCTTCTACACGCTGTTCCGCGGATGGAAACTTCGCCCGAAAAGTCCACTGGAAAAGAAACAATGCCGTCTCATGTTCTTCGGTGGGCTCGCCGTCTTTGTCATCCTGATTTCCGTCGACCTCTTACGCACGGTTGTCCCCCTGAGCGCAAGTCTCTTTGCCGACACCTCCTTTCTGATCTGGGCCGGTTGTATTGTCTATGCCATGGTCAAATACCGCTTGTTCAGCTTGACGCCCATCAGGGCTGCCGAACAGATCATCGCGGCGATGTCCGATGCGCTCTTCCTGGTACGGCCCGGCGGGGAAATTGTCTTCGTCAATGATTCGGCATCGCGATTGACCCGATACGCCGCTCCGCAGCCGTGAGGAGGAGAACGACGGACATGTGGTCGTTATCCGGGATATGTCCGAGCACGATCGGATGGAATCCGAGCTAGCCAAGGCTCAGAAACTGGAAGCCCTTGGGGTATTCGCCGGGGGCATAGCCCACGATTTGAACAATATGCTCGCGGGGGTGGTTGGATATGTCGACCTTGCCCGGATGGCGGCGGCAGAATCAGACGGGCCGGTCCACGAGTACCTCAGCGAGGCTCAAAAATCCTTCCCGCGGCTCACAGACCTCACCCGGCAGTTGCTGACCTTCGCCAAAGGCGGAGCTCCTGTCAAATCCGTCGTGGATCTCTACTCGGTGGTCACCCAATCGGCAACTCTTGCCCTGAGTGGTTCCGGTATAGAAGAGCAAATGCAAATTGACGAGGATCTTTGGCCCGTTGAGATCGATCCGGGTCAAATTAGTCAGGTGATCAGTAACCTGGTGATAAACGCCCGGCAGGCAATGGCGGATAGCGGGCGGCTCACCATCCGGTGCAGGAACATTACCGACGCCGACCCGTTGACTAACGGCCTTCCCGAAGGCCACTACATTCTGATGACCATATCAGATACCGGACCGGGGATACCGGAAGATCTGCGCGCCAAAATCTTCGATCCTTTTGTAACTACCAAGGAGGCAGGAACCGGTCTGGGTCTTTCCACCTGCCATTCGATTATGAAACGGCACAACGGAGCTATCCACGTCTCTTCCAAAATGGGGGCCGGCACCACGTTTTGCCTGGTCCTTCCCGCCAATCCCACAGGAGAGATCAAGGAAGAGACCTTAGTGGAGAAATCCTATGACTGGACTGGAAAGCGCTGCCTGCTGATGGATGACGATGGGGCGGTCAGACAGGTTGCGACCGCCATGCTCCGGACTCTCGGTCTGACCATCACGGAGGCTAGGAGCGGGGATGATGCGGCCGCAGCGGTAGCGGATTCGATCCGGCAAGGCTTTCCCTTTGATTTCGCAATTTTCGACCTGACCGTGCGGGGAGGTATGGGCGGTCTGGAGGCGGCCGAAGTGGTCAAAAAGATGGACACCCGATTACCGATCATCGTCTCCAGTGGATACTCCGATATTCCGGTGATGGAAAATCCCGGAGCTTACGGGTTTTCGGGAACCCTGGAGAAACCCTACCAGTTGTCCGAAATGCGGGAGGCGATTGCCAAGGTCTGCTCCTCTGAGTCCGGCAAGACGGCGGGATCCTCGTCAAGCTGATACCTAACGCGTCATATATCTACCTACCCGATGCCAGGGTCGATAACTTCCTGCTCCACCCCAACACCAGCAGACTCGATGGCGCTGAGTAGCCCGTCCAGAACGGGGACCTTGAGCGTCCGGCACCTTGCCAGGGCGCTCTCGTTGAGCGGATATCCGAACGCTTTATACCGGGCGTACATCGATTCGTCCATGCAAAAAGGATGAAGGTCCGCACCCCAGGCCTCTGCGATTTCACCAAAGATAGCCACGCCTTCGGGGTCGAGGTCACCGAAATGATAAAGCTCAACCCCACACTCTGCGAGCAAGTGAAGCAGCGCCCGCACCGCGTTATTTGGATGACCACCGCAGTAGAAAAAACCGGCAAACTCATTTTCCGGCCGGGAATTGGGTACCGTATAGAATGACTCTTTGTTTTCTATTGATAGGATTTTTGATCCCGCCGGCAGAGTTATCCTATTCGCGTTCTCCATTGTCGATTGAGGCAGGCTCACCGCTCGTCGGCGAAGAGGCCACTCGATACCGTCTGTAAATGAAATGACCGCGTCCATTCGCAGCAGAACTTCCGGATAACGCCGTTCCAATCCCATATGCTCAGAAAACGAAAATCCGCATGCCTCTTTCGTCAGCCGGTCTGCACTCTTGAGAAGCACCTCCAATCGCTTGCTGTCGTTGAACAATCGCACACTCAGGCTTCTCACCGGTGTCGAGCGGGCGCGCGAGGGTGTGACATCGAACAGAACAAACAAGTCGCGAAGCGTTTCGGGAGTTCCCACTGGAAAGTCTCTGAATTGCGCGAGCTTGGACCGAATATGCTCTTTCACCGCCGGACCCCATTCGGTCTGCGGTTTCCATCCACCGCATATGCTGAGCATGTGCTCCCGCAACTCGTTCGGGCTCCGCGCACCGGAGAGCGCATAGAGGAGATTCGGATCTTCGAGATAGAGCGCCTCCACCGCGTCGCCGTCGCGGAACCGCTTCCATTTCACTTGCACCACACCGACCGAAACCAGAGCTTCAACGCCCCGTAAAAACTCCTCTTTGGCCTCTACGTCGCCGGCGATTTCGGGAAATATCCTTTCCCAGTTTCCCTTCCGGAGCTTCCGGCCGCCCCGGTATTGGGCGGAGCCGGGATAGCCTTGAGCAAAATGGGAAAGGATTGCCGTTGCGTATTCGTTGAGCACCCGGCCGGCGCCCCCGTCGTTCGGCGCGCCCGCACGCGAGCCCGTATTCGCATCGGCGCGACCCAGATCAGACAACCGTCGCCTCGCCTGACTCATCGGATTCGTCTTCCTCGAGAATCTTATAATCGCGTATGAAGGCCGTATAATCCTTACGAAGCACCAGATTCGTATTATCCATATGCGGAGCTATCGACTCTATTTTCTCGGTAGGAACTGCGGTAATGATTTGCATATTGAGTTCTTTGAAGAACATCACCATCTTGCCGATTCGTTCGTCATCCATCTTGTTGAACGCTTCGTCAAAGAGAACGAGACGGATTGCGCCCGGTTCATCTTTGTAAAAACGAAAAAAGCTTGCCGCAATGGCAACGTAATACGGCGTTTGCGTTTCTCCGCCGGACTTCTCCCGCAGCACTTTGGTGAGCGAAGACTCAAGCGGTTTTCCGGTCTCCTGATCGAGCGTCTGAGTGTGTCTTATCCTGATGTCGTACTGATAATACTGCCGGTAGTCGCAAATATCGCGTACTTCCTCAGAGTCGAGATCGTTGTCAAGGATGCTCTGAAACAGCGCTTCGATGCTCTCCCGCTGCTCATCGGATGCCAGCGCCTCGAAGAGGGTTCCTTCATACTCGTGGATCTCAGCCGCGTTTTGTATTACATCGAGGATTTTGCGTTTTTCCGGTCGCTCCTCTATGCTGAAGCGGTACTGATCCTGTCCAAAGTGAATCATTCCCAAAGTATGGTTTATTTCTTTGAAGCTTTCCTTTGCGTCGGTAATGTACTCGTTGAGCCGACTGACGAAATGCTCTCTGAACTGTTTCTCCGCCTCTTCCCGTGCCCGCCTGATCCGTTCTTTGTATTCGGGAAGCTCGGTTTCCTTGTACTTTCTCAATGTCTCTAAAAAGTCGTCGGAATCGTAGGCGGTAGAAAGATAGATCGCAAAGGTGTGATTGAAATCGTTTTTGAGCTCCGACAACCGGGACATGCTTCTTTCGAGTCTTGTGCGCAGTCCTTTTATTGCCGATTCATAGCGTTGTATGAGATCAACGTATCTGTGCTCAAAGTGAGCACGTTCCTTTCCTATCCGTTCCCGATAATAGCCTTCGAATCGTTCGCGTAGGTCCTCATGGTGCGTGAGGAACTCTTCGAGCACTGCACTCACCCGCTCCTCTTCGAATTTTATCGCTTCGAGCTCTGTGGTCAGGTGCTCGTTCTTCATTTGATAAGAGCCCAAGCGACGGTAATTTTCCTCAATCTCCTTCTCGACATTGTGTATTCTCTCGGTGAGCCCGGCGATTTGCACTTTGATTTCTTCAAAAGAGGCGGTGTCGAGCGAGGCAAGCCTCTCTTCAGTTTCGGCGATCTCTCCGGACAATCGCTTCACTTCGTCCCGGGCTCCCGACAGATTGATGCATTCGTACAGAGCTGCGTATACACCCGAGAGGAGCTCCGATTGCACGGTGTACTGTTTCACTTTGCCGGTTAGCTCATCAAGCGATGCAGAGGTCTCCCGGATAAGCTCCTGCAACTCCTCGAGGCGTTTTCGTTTTGCTTCTTTTCCGATATACCAGCGGGAGTAGATCTCTTCCTTGATACGTGATGCGGTGTGGCCCGAGTACCTCATGCACTCCCGGGTTACCGCTTTCGTGAAGGTTTTGAGCGTTTCGATGTCAGCACGAATCACCTCGCCGAGCAGATAGGTGACATAGCGACGGGCCAGCGGGGCAGAGGCTTCCACCACTTCGGCAAGCGAGCCGTGGACTACCTCGCTGCGGTGCATCTTCTGCAGATTGGGAATCCCCACTCCCGCAATCGTTCTCGGTTGCATATTGTAGATCTCGAGGGCCGCCTGGAACTCGTCTTCCGGAACCAGGATATTAAACCGTTGCGTGTTGAGCCAACCTTCAACCGCGTTCTGCCAATCGGGGTCGAGCACCTCCAGATAATCGGCAAATACACCGGCGGATATCCCCGCAGCATCGAGCGCTTTCTTGAGCTCAACGGTGCTTTGCGGATAACGCAAAATCCCGCGCTCGAGATCCCGTTGTTCGGTCTTGAGCTCGACCAGCATGTTCTTTTTGTCCTCGATCGCCAGCTTGTGCTCGGCAATTCGTGCCGTGACCTCCCCGCGTTCCCGGTCGACCTCTGCACATTCAGCGTGTATGTCATCTCCGATCGCGCGACCGAGAGCGGCCTCGCTTTGTTGTATCAGTGTATCGAATCGTTCGAGCCGCTCCCGCTCCCGCGCAAGCTCGCTCTTTCTCGAGTCCAGATCACGATGCAGCCGCTCGTAGGTGCGGAAGGTTTCATCGGAGTGAAGGGAGAACTGCAGCTCCTGCCGCGTCTCTTCGAGCCCGCTCTTTCGTTGGGCGAGAGATCCGAGGCCCTTCTCGACCC
>CAZHXC010000173.1:6387-7054 GCA_964536145.1 uncultured Spirochaetales bacterium
AGGCGGCGGATAAAGTACTCCTGATACACGATCTGATTTTCAAGAGATTCACACTCCCGGCGGCTCTCGTCGATCTCAGACAGAGCTTCGATTTTTTGCTCCATCTCCACAGCTTCTCGTTCCGCGGCCTTATAATTCGCCAGGTTCTCCCGCATCGCGGAGATATCCACCTGCCGTTCCTCGAGGATGTAGGTACAGACGAAATCATTGACCGATGTAAACGGGGTGAAATTGACCGAGCGGATCAACGCTTCGAGATACGGATTGAAATGTACGTTGCGTCGATGGACTTTCAAGAGGTGAGTTAGCCGTGAATTGTATTCACGTTTGGTCGAACAGATCGTTCCGCCGATCTCCTTCAGGTGGTCCTTGAATGTGCGAGGCGGCAGGAACTCACCGTCATAATAAATCGGTATGTCCGCTATCCGCCCGTCTTCGAGAATCCATTGATGTTCCCGGGTTTCCGAATCCTTAAACGCTTCCACCATGACGCCTGCGCAGAAACTCTTCTCCGTATCTTCAAACTCGAGCATGACGTGTGTAATAGCATCGTCACGCAGGAAATCGAGGGTGTCAGAGCCGATCCGGCACCGGCAGTAACCCGCAAGAGTCCGGCTGGTCCGGTTGTCTGAAGCTGCCGCATTAAATCGCACTTTGGAGATGTTTA
>CAZHXC010000174.1:0-591 GCA_964536145.1 uncultured Spirochaetales bacterium
ATGGAAAAAGCATACACTTCCGAGGAGCTTTCGCGTCAGCTTTCATTCGACAGGCAGTTGCTCCAAAAGATACTGGATTATCTGTTCACCTACACCGGCGAAGTGGCCGCACTGGATATTCCTCAACAGCCGACAGTCTATACCTGGGCTGACCGGGTGGCAGACGAGAGTGTCCGGGAAAAAGTGGCTTTGGCGGAGATAGCTGTCTACACGGATGACTACAACGTGGGAGATCTCACAGCCATTGCCGCATACCTGACAAACCTGCTTGTCATCAATCCTCCGCTGGAACTCATCGACGATACCATGCATAAGTGTCAACATATTCTCGATGCGGCAAAACTTGCCCAGGCGTTCCGGCCCAGCGCGGATCTGGACAACCGGGTCGCGTTGATCAAGAAGAAGTACGAGCTCCTTGATGAGTTGCGTGACCGAGTAGCGGCGAGCATCGAGCTGGAAGATACCGCGGAAAACCGGGTAGATGACTCAGCGGGTGGCCCGTCACAAGAGCCGGAATCCGCAAATCCCGATATGGATGCGCTTCCGGAAATGGAACACGGCGGCAAGCTCTATCCCTATGAAACGCTGTTT
>CAZHXC010000174.1:601-6951 GCA_964536145.1 uncultured Spirochaetales bacterium
AGCGGGCAAAACTACACCGGTCCTGAAATGCTCAAAACCATAAGTATAGATGATCCGGAGCTTTCCACGATGAGCTTTGCAAACTTGAGCACTTTGATTGTGGAAATGTCCACCTTTACGCAGGATCTGGAGCTTGGATCGAGCATTCTCGGGCTTGTTGAAACGTATGTCGGCAGCATTTTCCCGGGTAAGGGGCTGAACATCCGGTTCAGAAAGGCACCCGGGATCAAATATAAGAGAAATGTGGAAAAGCTGATGCACGAAGAGGTGCTACAGATTCGAAAACGAGGTTACCGGATTATTGAGAAGTGACCTTAGGGCGGATCGAAATACCCACAAGCGGGTACCCCTTACCGGATTTCTTCAGGATCATACGGTGTGACCTGATAGACGTAGTAGTTGAGCCAGTTTGAAAACAGCAGATACGAATGGCTACGCCAGGTAACCATCGGTTGATTGTCCGGATTGTCCTCCACGAAATAGTGCTCGGGAATGTTGATCTGTAAACCCTTTTCGAGGTCACGCTGATACTCATCCTTTAGGGTAAGCGGATCATATTCCGAGTGTCCGGTAACGAATACCTGCCGGCCGTCCCTTGTCGCGGCAAGGTAGACACCAGCCCTGTCGGATTCCGCAATGAGTTCGAGATTGGGGACCTTTACAATGTCTTCTCTCCGTACCTCGGTATGCCGTGAGTGGGGCGCTACAAAAACATCATCAAACCCGCGCACAATCGGAAAGCGGGGATTCAGAATACGGTGTTCAAAAACCCCAAACATCTTTTCGCCGAGTTGGTATTTCCGAATTCCGTAGTAGTAGTAGAGGGCCGCCTGGGCCGCCCAGCAGATATAGAGCGTCGAGGTTGCGTTGTGGGCTGCCCAGTCCATGATCTCCGTTATCTCATCCCAATACTCCACATCTTCAAACTCGATGTGTTCAACCGGAGCGCCTGTAACAATGAGCCCGTCGTATTTGTGGTGTTCGATCTCCTCGAGGGTTTTGTAAAACATGTCCATGTGCTGCGTGGAGATGTTTCTTGGTTCATATGTTTTGGTCTTGAGAAGCTGGACTTCAACCTGCAGCGGTGAGTTCGAGAGCAATCTCAACAGCTGGTTTTCCGTGTCAATCTTCAGCGGCATGAGGTTGAGGATGGCGATTTTGAGCGGACGGATGTCCTGGTGAATAGCGCGCGTTTCCGCCATTGCAAACACGCCTTCACTCTTCAGTTGCTCGAGGGCTGGAAGTTTGTCAGGTATTACTATCGGCATCTGTTATCCCGCTTTAATATACATCTGTTTGGTAGCACCGGCAAAAACGGTTGTCCGTGGTCTCGATGACCGGTTCACCGCGAGCGCCACACCGGGTAGCCCCCGCGGCGGGATCAGTGCCGCCGGTCCGCCGCAGCCTGTCAACTCCGGGCAGACTTGAAAAGCTGGTACGTGAAATATACGGCCGCCATCGTATTTGCCTCGCAATACACCTGCGGTACTGTATCCAATATCGCCGAGCGAAGCGGTAGGTAACTCTCTCCCACGGGAAGATCCGTCAGCCGGCTCGAACACCAATGCCAGATTTTATCAAAATCCACATTATCATACATCCCCTGTAGATTCCGTCGGTTACCGTTGAACACGGCAACGTCTCTCGATTCCCTGAGGAGAGCACTGAATCCGGAGCCTGAATTGTGGTGCTCGAGTTGGAAGAGGTCGGAAAGCGGAGGGTCAAATCCGTAACTCCTCGCGCACAGGATAAAGGTGAGCTCCTGTATTCGTCCTCCCTTTTCTTCCGGCACGAGCGAAAAAATACCCTTGATATATTCGCCGTCGCGGTCCATGAGCATAAGCGCTCTAAGCGCATCGATCACCGCCCGGCCCTGGATTTCCGGATTGCGTATCACCGTGTACACCCGTTCGAGGTCCGTCGTCTGACCGATACGGCCTAATGAGCGGAGGGCTGCCGCCGAAATCTCCGGACTCGGATCCTCGGAGCACGTCTTGAGCGCCTTTTCAGTCTTTTTCGCAGGATATGCGCCGAGGGTAAAGATCGCTTCTGTCCTGTTGTAGGAGGCGGGATCCATCGCTTCTTCGATGATGTCGTCGAGCAGCTCATTTCGCGGGTATGTAGAAAGCGCCCGTAGTATCCGCTCCTGTTCCCACGGAAGTGGAGATTGCAGCCGCGTTCGCATCTCCTCGGTTGCCACGTGTGCGGCATTTTGCTCGAGGGAAAGCATTCTCGATTCTCGCTTGCGTCTATCCCGTGTTACGCCGAGGTTGTAGATGTCGAGGTATGCTTTCATCGTTCGCACGGAGATCAGCGAAGACACGGTTTCCCTTACTGAGAGGCTCCCGGGGTCGTCCAACTTAATGGAGATGAATGCGCTAATCACCCCAAGCACACCTGCGAGAATAAAGGTGAACGTGTAGATATGAGGTACCGCAAGCGACTTGATCTCAGCGTAATCGGCCAGTGCCCCGCCGGTCAAACCGACGGTAATGCCGACGATAGCAGACGCAAAATTGAGCATGGCGGTATAGCTGATTCTGTCCTTCGACGGCAAAGTTTTTATGATCAACCTCGACATCAGGAGAAGTCGGAATCTCAACAGGAAAAGGATGGCAAAACCGTAGATGTAAAATACCACCCACGGGAGATCCGGCGGAAGCACCGCCCATCCAAAAGCCGCGGCGGAGAGCAGCATCGTCGATATTATCATGAGGGGCCGGCTACCGATAGTGTCGACTATCGGTTTGAGCGCCTGCACCGCCGCAAGCCCTCCGAGCGCCCCTGAGAGGGTGTAAATAAAGACCATGTTCGGCGGCATTCCTACAGCGCGTCTCAAAAATGCGACGCCAAAAGTAATGAGAATACCCGAAGCGAGATTGAGCAGACGCACGGCAAACACCCTTCCGCGTACCGGGTGTTTGCAGGTCTCCACGAGGAGCACAAAGATATTCTTGCCCTTTCTGTACTCCACCTTTTCCCGGGAAGGTATTTTTCTAATGTAGAGGGAGGAGATGGTGTTGTTTATTGCCCCTATCCAGGTAAGGAACACCAAACCGGTAAGTCCTGCAAAGTACCGTATCGAGAGGAGCAGGAAGCTCACAATCTGTGAGATAATCTCCGAGACGAACAGACGCTGATGTATCTTGACGACCAGGCTTCCCGCCTCGCTCCCCCTTACAAGGTTGCGCTGGATTGGTTCGACCATCGGTGCTCCAACCATGCGCGAAAGTGCAAAGAGGGTATACAATACCAGGATTGTCGATACCGCCGCCTGTCCTTCGAGGACAAAGAGCAAGGCGTAGAGAAAACAGACGAGCCCCCGCACGAGCCAGCCGAGAAAAAAGGCGGTTTTGATGGGGACGCCGTTGAGCAGTCTCGGGAGAAAAATCAGGGCGATTCCGGCAAAGTGGAAGACAGAGGAGATGTAGCCGAGCTCCATATTGGAAGCGCCAAAGCTGATAGCCAGGAGACTGACGATTGGCGTGTTGAGGAAGTTGATTCCCAATCCGTTCCAGAATGAGTGTTTTTTGAAATTGTCTAAACCGATTTCCCGTTCAGCCTGGGAAAGAAATTGTGTCTGCTCCAGCTTCATAATTCAAGTACCAATCCTCACACAATTGCGTCCTGCGTTTTTTGCCGCATACAACGCCCCGTCCGCTCTTCTGAGCAGATCATCAAAGCTCAAGTCCTCTTTTTTGAGTGCGGCAACACCGAGGCTTGCCGTAATTCCGATAGTCCCTTTCGGCACCGGTATCTGTATTGCCGCTATCTGCTGTCGTAGACGTTCGGCGGCCTGTTGAGCCTGCTCGAGACTCTGGTTTGCATATATAGTGACAAACTCCTCGCCCCCTATCCGGCCAAAGATATCACCACCACGTATTTCGTTCTTGCAGGTTTCCACCAGTCGTTTCAGCGCCTCGTCACCTATTTCGTGACCATACATGTCGTTGAGCCGTTTGAACCTGTCTATGTCGATCATGACCGCGCAGAGCTCATAGCCATACCGTTTTGCCCGGTAAAAATCCCGCTCGCCCAGCTCAAAAAGATGCCTCCTGTTTGAGGCGCCGGTGAGCACATCCGTGTGAGCTATTTGAGTGAGCTTGTTTTCCAGCATCTTGCGCTTGGTAATGTCATGCATAACCAGAAGACTACCCATTGCACGGCCTTTTCTGTCTTCCAGGGTATTGATCTTTGCGTCAAAATGCATTTCACCCTCTTTTGTTCTTAGCGCTACCTCACTCGTCCTCCCGTTTCTCGCCGATGCTGCAAGCGACGGTATACCGGGAAAAACATCGGTGAGTTTGAGACCGATAACTCCGCCGATTTTTTTTTCGATGATCTCGGAGGCTGCGTGGTTGATTTCAACGATCCGGCCGTTCTCATCGAAAATAACTACCGGGTCCCGAAGATTCGCAAATATTTTTTCTTTGGCGATCGGCGCGATATCAAAGAGGTTGTACTTCAAAAATCCCCAGGCGAACGCCGCGGCTACCACCGAAAAAGCAATCGGTCCTGTGTCCATGTTCGGCACCGGGCTGATACCCGCAACATAGACGCCGTTTGCCGCCCAAACGACAAGCACCGATATAAGGAGCGCCTGCGCCTGTTTTCTGTACACCCGTTCAGATGAACGCAACCGTTTTAGAATAATGACCGTGATAGCGAGCAGGACGAGATAGTGATAACCAATTATTACGTGCCAAAGCGGTCCGTGAACATAGCCGAGCATCCTGAAATGTTCGCCATGAATAACGTAGTAGTCGCTGAAGTGTAAATTGTGGAACTCGTTCAACCACACCTCTACGATGATGAGGGCGGCTATTGCAAGCTGCGCATAGTGAAGTGTGCGGGTGTTTGTTGAAGAAAGACCGAAGATGACAAACACCATCTGCAGGGCGAGTGGTGGAAGCGCCGCTATCCCGATGTACTGGACCTTTGTTATCAGGATATTTGTTTCCTGAGCGAAACCGACGAAGAGAAGACCTTCGGTGGTAGACCACAAAGCCGCTGAAAGGCAGAGAAAAAAAAGTACGGTACCGCCACGGATCCGTCTATGGTGAAGTACGACAAAGGCAACCGCGAGGATACCCAGCGTCGCGACGGCGAAAGGCGTGATGTATAATATTCTTGGCGTCATTGACTACATAGAAATTAGACCGAAGTGACGGGGCTGTCTATACTTTTTCTCGAGTTGATTCGATGGTACCGATCATCTCGTCAAAGTTGTTTGCGGCCATCAAACGGCTTCTGAGCTCGGTGGCGCCTTTAAAGTTTGAAATATAGGTCTTTACGAGTTTTTTTAGTTCGTGGATGTTCTTTTCGTCTCCCCATGTCTTCCTGTGCAAGAGGAGGTGTTCTTTCAGCATGGCAGCCTTCTTTTCGGCGGGGAGATCGGCGAATGTCTTCCCGCCGGATGTACTGAACACGAACGGATTATGAAGAGCGGCCCGGCCTATCATCACACCGTCAACGCGGTAACGAGAATGGAGGTCCGGCATCTCGCCGGCGCAAGAAACGTCACCGTTACCGATTACCGCCGTTTTTACAGTCATATGATCCCTCAACGATACGACCTTGGCGATTTCTCCCCAGTCGGCAGGGGTGCGGTAGGTCTGCCTGGCGATACGGCCATGAACCGTAAGCGCCGCCAAATTATGCTCGAGCAGAAAACCGCACCACTCGATTGTTTTTTTTGAGGTATAACCGATACGTGTTTTCACGCTGACGGGCATTTCCGCGGCGCCCTCAACGGTTGCACGGATGATCTCACCGGCAAGCGTTGTATTTTCAATCAGTTTTGCACATGCGCCGGTCTTGAGCACTTTTCTCACCGAGCAGCCCATATTGAGATCTACGCCGTCAAACCCCATCTTACGAATATCCCGCGCGGCGCGTTCAAAGTTTTCAGGTT
The DNA here is from genome assembly GCA_964536145.1 of uncultured Spirochaetales bacterium. Classification (GTDB taxonomy): domain Bacteria; phylum Spirochaetota; class Spirochaetia; order ARS1246; family ARS1246; genus JAFGHN01. The sequence continues at coordinate 6,516 of CAZHXC010000174.1, forward strand.
TCAATCCCCAGATCTGCGCCACAATGGGGCGTTCGGTCTCGGTGTAACGAAGCCGGTGGATCACCGCGTCGCGACCCGCCGAGCACATGCCGTCCACATTGACGAACTCGGTGAAAAACACGTCCGGCGGAGCGTATGTCGCTATCATTTGCCTGAATACGGTGTCGGTTACATCCTCCATCGGAGCCAAAGCTGAAAACGGTCTTTGCAGTGTATCCCAGAAGCCGGCCATAACTATGAGACCGAGTATACCCCAGAGGTGCGGTCAGTAAGAAGGGTGCACCCCGACAGGTTGATCTCATATCGGATACGTATACAATGGCCGTATGACGGAAAAACTCTACTACAGCGACCCGTACAAACGGGATTTTGATGCGGTGATAACCGGTGTACAGCCTTCCGACGGACAACTGCATGTGACCCTCGACGCGACTTG
>CAZHXC010000175.1:0-6930 GCA_964536145.1 uncultured Spirochaetales bacterium
ATGATGCCTGCCTATGAGGCGGCGGTGAAAGACGCCAAGGCGCACTATCTGACACCGAAAGTTGAAAATGACATCGCCATTGTGAACGCGTTCGCCAGCGTGAAGCTTCCGACGAAGGCATTGCCGGTGGCATATGAATCAATAAAACAGACAGGTGGGGATATCGTTCTTATCGCGAACTCGCCAGAGGGACCGTGTACCCACTACTGGGGTGGGGGGTTTGGAAAGATCATACAGGCGAAGAAGGAGCGCGCCGGACGCCGTATTCCTGAACACGTTAAGAATCTGATTATCTTTACCGAGTATCCCGACGCCAAATGGAACATGTTTAATGACCCGGACCGGGTGCATGTGATGTACAATTGGGACGATGTTGTGGCATTCCTTCAGAAGTCGCATGGTTCCGGTGCAAAAGTAGGGGTGTATCCGAATGCCGATATTCAGTATTGCGAGGAATAAAACGCTCCCTGAGAAAGGCGTCTCTTAAAACGTTCCTCCACGCTTTCCTCTCAAGCCGAAAAACTCGATGGCCTTCTGGATCGTCAGGTCCCAGAAGCGCCATTCGTGGGTGTAGCCCTCGTATTCTTCAAAGGTTGCCTCAAACCCGACATCCTTAGCAAAGGCCCTGAACTTTTTCCAGTTATCGTAGAGAAAATCGTCCTTGCCGATGGCGAAGTAGAACTCAGGCAGCTCCGGGTCACCCGCGCGCTCTTTGCAAACCCTCCAGGAGTTGTCTCGTGAGGCGAGATAGGCATCCAATCCGCCGGCGTTTTCTACAATACCGCGCATTCTTTGGGCGCGATAATCGTCGCCTTCGAGATCGGTGTTTTCAACGTCAAATGGCGCCGCGGAAAGACATGCCACGGCGGCAAATTTCTCAGGTGCGTTGAGCCCGTACACCAGGGCGCCCCTGCCGCCCATAGAGAGCCCTGCGATGAAATTATCTTCACGTTTGCTCGACGCGATAGGGAACCAGTTGTATACAATCGGCATCAGCTCCTCGATGAGGTAGTTGTACATGTCGAAGCCGAGTGAGAACTTCGGCCAGTTCGAATAATTGGTGTTGAGCGCTGCAGGCATAACCAGTATCAGGTTTTTCTCCCGGGCGTATATTTCCACCATCGATTTGCGTAACCAATCGGAATTGTCACCGTATGTCCCATGCAAGAGCCAGAGAACCTGATACTTCTCTCCATTCTCATAGAATGGAGCTGGTTCTTGTTCGCGTGGCCTGTCGGGGAGAACCATCGAAACATTCGTATTGCCCTTGAGGTAATAGCTTTCAAAATTGAAGTGTATGAGCGCCATGAGCATCTCCTCTTTGATATCTCTACACATCGTACTATGGATGGCTTGACCGGCGCCATAGCACCGGCCAAGGACCATGCAAAACCAAGGTTTTTGAGATACAATGCCGCCGATGGAAGAACGCATCTTGAACTATATCGATTCACTGCCCGGTGTGGTTGATACAGCGGTTGTCCACCGGGAGGACATTCCTGGTTTTTTGGCCGCTGAAAACAAGAATCTCTCAGGCCAACTCATCACCGTGCGGAACCTTGGTGTAGAGGTTGCTGCAGCCCGGGAAGAGCTTGTTGTTCTGTTAAAGGATAAAACCTTTCGCCCGCCGCCGTGTCCTACACTCCTCCTCGTTGAGGATGCGGAAAGCCCGGGTGCGCCTCCCGAAGAGTACATCGAAGTATCGGGCTCGGTGTACCACATTATCGGCGAAGAGGTGATGAACAACGAGACCGACTATGATGAGAAGCATTTATTTCTCGATGGAGGATTTGTCCTCTTTACCGAGAGGAGGGAGAAGCGACAGCCGGTTCCGGCCTTTTTTATCTTGCCCCCGATTGCCTTCCATGAGCTAGATGAGAAAAAGGACAGTTTTCCTATTATGAATATCGTATCAGTAAGTCCAAGCTCCCATGGAGATGAGTACCTGCGGTCAACATACAACTTTTCAAAAGCGCGTGAGTATGCCACAATCCTCGTCGGCTGGGACTACACATCTTCTTAAAGGGCATTCAGATTGGGCAGCGAGATATCTTCAGGCGGTTGTCTCACCGCCAAACAGCTTTCGGCCATACATGAGGCGAGCGTGAATCTTCTCTCGCGCACCGGGTTCAGGTTCCTGTGCGGGCAGGTACGGGAAGAGTTCAGGGAACGTGGATTCAGGGTTGAGGATGAGCGGGTCTATTTTACCGAAAGCGATATTCTCAAAGCTCTTGAAACCGTTCCAAAGAGCTTTTCCATAAGTGCCAGGAACCCTGTGCACAATATCGATATAGATGGTTCGGGATCGTCCTTTGGTCTTGGACGCGGCGCGGTGCATGTTGTCGATATAGACGGCTCCTATCGTCCCGCCACCATGGAAGATGCCGTCGATGCGTTCAAGCTTGGCCAGACACTCGAAACGATGGAGCATACCGGACCGCTCTTCGTGCCATCGGGACTCGACACCATGAGCGTGTACAGAAGGTTGACTGAAGCCGCCATTGTGTATACCGACAAGGCGTACAACATCCCCTCACGGTATGAAATTGATCTTGTTGCCATCGCCTATAGTACAGACCGGAAACAAATGGCTGAAAGGACCGATCTTTCGGTCTCACCGGGGTATGCGACCTGCATCGTGGACTCTCCGCTCACCCTTACAAAGGAAAACTGTGACAACTTACGGGAGTATGTCAGCTGCGGGATAGCGTTTCACGTCGCCTCGATGCCGGTTGCCTGTACTTCCGGCCCCTGTTCGGTCGCGGGCAATATTCTCCTGCAAAATATCGAAAATCTTGCACCCATCGTCTATGCGCAGCTGATAAGCCCGGGCTGCCCGGCGTTTTACGGCGCAATTGCGGGGAATGCCGATATGAAGAGCTTACGGCCGCGATTCGGCACGCCTGAGACCCGGATCATTCAGCGGGCAGGCATACAGATGGGGCGCATGTACGGATTAGCCTGCAGGACCGACGCGGGGCTTACAGACGCACCGGGATACGATTTCCAATCAGGGGCGCAGGCGATGCTCTCGGTGCTCGGTATCGTTCAGGACGCTCCGCGTTTTGTGCCGGGGTGCGGCCTGCTTGGAAGCTATATGGGTGGCTCGCTCGCCAAGATCATTCTTGATGCGGAACTCATCAACATTGCCAACAGGTATCTTTCGCCTGTTGAAATCGATAAAAGTACTCTGGCCGCCGATGTGATAGAGGAAGTGGGCCCCGGCGGTTCATTTATCACACATTCCCACACACTAGAAAACTTCAGACGTGAGTTTGCGCCGGACAGACTGTTCAGCTCTCCTGATTACGAGAGATGGAGGATGGACGGGAGGCGGGACGCCGCTCACTTTGCGAGAGAAAAAGCGTTGAAGGTCCTGGAATCATACCAGATGCCGCCTATGGATCAGGGTATGAAAGAAGAGATCGATGCGTCCATCAGGACGGCCGGTGAGGGCGTTTCTAACGCTCCGTGGTCGACAGAGCTATTAGCTCCCTGAGGTCCTGTTCCTCTTCAAGTCGCCACACCATCTCGATCAGCCGGTTTGCCGTTTTTTCATCCAGCACCGGATCTATGAGCCAGTGAAACTTCTCTTCCATTTCGGCTGAGCTCCAGCCGCGGGGAGGGTAGGCGAAGCCTCCCTCAACGAGCCCCGAACCAAAGCTCTCGCCGTTCTCGAGCACAAGCGTCACCGAGCTGGCAAAACGGCCCTTCGGATCGCCCAGCTCAAAAAGCCTGCGTAACTCGTTCAGCTCCTCACTCACCTTCACCTCTACCTTGGAAGCGAGCGATCTGATGACCGGGTTGGTCAGGCGCCCGGTGTTTGTCTGCTTTGGACCGATCTCTCCGTCCACCAGCATTGCCGCCACCGGCCAGGCCAGGTTGAACTGTGCCTCTTCTGTCGTACGCGGTAGCGCTGTACCGAGCGCCGCGGCCTGATCAAAGGTCTCTACGATGATTTTCTGTATGCGGCCCGGGTTTATACGGTGCTCTTCTGTGAGCTTCTTGCTCCCCTCAACCGCGGCATGGGCCCACCCGCAGCAGGCGTATCCCTTCGCCTTCCAGCCTACACCGTCAACCATGAGGTACTCTTTGCCGATATCCTCTGTCCGGCTCCGGTACTCCTCAAAGCTCAACAGCGTCGGTATTCCGGTATACCCGTGGGAGGCGAGCTGCGCGGAGAGGATGCCGGTAAGCGCTCCCCATCCGACGCCGTGTTTCACCATGGCGGGATTGGCGATGTCCCGCATCATCGGGAGCCCCGGTGCGTGGTACTCCGCAATTCCCAGCGCGTGCCCGGCGCGCTCTGTATCGAGTTTCAGCAGAGAAGCGGCGGCGGCGGCACAGGCAACCGATCCCCAGGAACCGCACGCCTGGTATTCGGTGTGGTGGTGGTGCCACGGCCCGCCGATACGATGGGCGATTTCGTAGCCGACCACCATCGCCGTTAAGAGCTCCGCACCCGTCGCCGCGGTTGATTCAGCCAACGCCAGCGCGGCAGGAAAGAGTTGAGCCCCTGCGTGGCCGTAGGCGTAACGCGCACCGTCATCGGTATCGAGCCCGTTTGCAGCACAACCATTTGCAAAGGCGGCCCCGGCGGCGGTGGAGGTTCTCCCGTCCTTGAGGATTGTCGACTCATTGCCCGGCATGCAGATTGCCGCGTACTCCGCGGCAATCCGGCTTATATCGGCCTGTGAACCGCTGATGGTTGCCGCGAGCGTGTCCATGAGACAGAATTTCACTTTCTCGCGGACCGCCCGAGGGAGCCGGTCCCAGGTGCATTTGGTAATGAAGGCCGCCGCAAGCGCATCTCCGTTCATGGTTCCTTTCCGGAGGTCACCTGTAACGGATCCGCGGGTTGAGGATCGAGTAGAGGATATCCGCGGCGAGGTTTGAAAGGCTGTAGACCGTCACCACTACCATACTGCTCGCCTGAATAAGAATCACATCGCGGCGCTGGATGCCGTATACGATGAGCCGCCCCAGGCCCGGATAGCCAAAAACCGCTTCCGCCACAATCAAGCCGCCGATGAGGTACCCGATTCCCATGGCCACTACCGTCACCGTCGGGAGCAGCGAGTTCCTGAGCACGTGTGTGAACATCACCCGTCGCCGTGAAAGCCCTTTGAGATCGGCGGCACGCACGTAATCGGTGTTGAGGACATCGATCGTACTCGCCCGGGTCATGCGTATGATATAGCCGAAACCGGTCAGGCTTACCGTAATCGCCGGTAGAATCAGCGAAGGAAGCGCTTTGAAGAAACCGGTACCCGGCGCTATCGAAGAGTTGGCGGGGAAAATCGAAATCCCAAAGGCAAAGAAGCTTATCAGCAGAAGCCCCGTAACGAACTCCGGCAGACCTACAAAGGCCATGGAGGAGCCGGAGATGATCTGATCCGCCGGCTTGTCGCGGTTGAGTGCGGCGATGACGCCAAAGAGGATGCCGAATGGAACGTAAAACGCAAGCGCTACCCCGGCGAGCATCGCCGAGTTCCGGAGCCTGCCGAGAATCAACGGCCGTACCGGCTGGCGGCTCACCATCGATTCTCCCCAGTCACCGGTGATGAAATTGCCAAGCCAATGAAAGTATTGGGACGTGGCGGAACGGTTCAGTCCAAGCTCTTCCCGCAGGTTCTCCAGGGCCTTCTCGGTGGCGAACTTGCCGAGCATGACCTGGGCGACATCTCCGGGTAAGAGCTGTGTTGCTGAAAAGATGATTACCGACGCAAGAAAGAGGGTAAAAAGAATAAAACCGAACCGTCGCAAGAGATAGAGTGCCATATTTACCCTGAATCCTTCTCCTGTATACGCAACAACTCGTCGGTCGGAATGTGACAACGGATCTGGTGCCAGTGTCCGGCGTCCACCCAGGGCGGCTCGTTGGTTTCACAGATTGTACCGATTTTCCGGGGACACCGCGGGTGAAAACGACAGCCCGGGGGGATGTCAACCGAGCTTGGTACATCACCGTGCAGCCTGATCCGGTCGCGCTTGATTTCCGGGTCCGGAATAGGCAGCGCCGAGAGGAGAGCTTCCGTGTAGGGATGGTGGGGTGGTGTGAACACCTCCACCGCGGACCCTATCTCGCAGAGCCGGCCGAGATAGATGACCGCAATCCAATCGGAAAGATGCCGTACCGCCGCGAGGTCGTGAGAGATAAAGAGATAGGAAACATTTTTTGTCTGCTGGAGCTCGATCAGCATATTCATCAGAGAAGCCTGCACCGATACGTCGAGTGAAGAGATGGGCTCATCGCAGATCAAGAGCTCGGGATTGGTGGCGAATGCCCGGGCTACCGCAACCCGTTGCTTTTCTCCCCCGCTGATTTCATGGGGCAATCTCGATATGTACTCACTTGGGAGGTTGACCGCTTCAAACAACTCTTCAACCCGTTGTCTGATTTCCGCCTTGTTCAGCTTCCCCTCCATCTGCAGGGGCCGCGCTACGCTCATCCCAACGGTGTTTTGTGGATTGAGCGAGGCATCGGGATTCTGGAATACCATTTGAATATTCTTCAACTGATCGCCCGTCCGTTTTGAGATTGTCGGGCCAAGCTCCTCGCCGCCGGCTACAATGGTTCCGGAGGTGGCCTTTTCGAGGCCTGCGACGCAGCGGGCAAAGGTGGTCTTGCCGCACCCGCTTTCGCCGACAATCCCCATGGTAAAGCTCTTTCTCACCCGTATTGAGATGCCGTCCACCGCGTGAACATGCGGTCTTGTGCCCGCGATCAGATCGCGTATCCGGATACGTCCGACGGGGAAGTGCTTTTCGAGGTCAACCGTTTCCAGGACCACCTCCTCGGTGGTAGGCTCTCTGTAGGGGTGTTTCCCTTCGGCCCTCGCAAACTCATCCGGATCTTCCCGTAAAGCCTGCCGGCGCCTGCACGCCGTTGCATGATCGGCTTGATCATCAACCATGGTCAACGGGGGG
>CAZHXC010000176.1:0-6927 GCA_964536145.1 uncultured Spirochaetales bacterium
GCCTACCAAAACCGGTACCTGAAGTCCAACGAGAGTAATGACCGGGATGAGGGCGTTCTTTAGTGCATGGTGCACTACTACTTTTTTTTCTTTCAAACCCTTTGACCACGCCGTTCTGATATAGTCCTGCCGCATCACTTCGAGCATCATGCCGCGGGTCAATCTCATAGTAGTACCGCAAAGCGCCATACCCAGGATAAACCCCGGCACAACAAACATCACCAGATTCCCGATCGGGTCGTCTGCGAATTTGACGTGCATGATCGGGGGCATATATCCCCACCATATGGACGGAAAGACTATGACCATGGTCCCAATCCAGAAATTGGGCAACGAAATAAATAGAGTCGCAAGGCTACGGCCAAAGTAATCGCCGAACTTGTTCTGTCTCAATACCGACCAGATGCCGATTGGAAGGGCTATAAGTTGGCTCATTACCAGGCCGATGAGACCAAGTTCAAGTGTTACCGGCCATCTCTTTGCAATGAGTTTTATTACATCACCCTGCCCCCAGAGTGATTGTCCAAGATTGCCCTGAAATATTCCATCAAAAGTACCGTCCGCCATCCGGGCAACGCCGAGCCAACGCCCAAACTGAACAAGGACGGGCACATCGAGCCCGAGCTGTTCCTCGATAGCCTGCCTATCCATCTCGGTGAATGTGCCCATCTCTTCAGACATGAGGTCAATTATGTCACCCGGAATGAGGCGAACCGCAAAGAAGACGACACAACTGGCGAGCAGAACGGTCGGTATCATGAGTAATAATCTTCTGATTATATAAGATCTCATTCTTCTTATTGCCGCCCTTTGCGGTCCTTCCTACATAACGGATTACGTTATTGGACTAGTAGCCCAATTCATCCTTGATGCCTTCATCAATCCACATTCTTGATATCGCAGGAACCGGGTTTTGATAGCCAAAGTTGATTTCACCGTAGTAATTCTGAATCCACGGCCACCACACAACCAGAGCCTTCGGGGCCGGCAGCATCACCATATCATTGTCCCAAATCAGGTGAAGCGCAAGTTCCTTAAACTTCTCTGAGCGCTCCGCCGCATCGGTTGTCTCCGCCGCTTCTGCAAACAAATTGTCAAACTCAGGATCCCAGAGCCCACTATACCTCTTGATTCGGGTGTTGGTATAGTCGGCAACCTGACGCGGTGAGCTTCCGAGCGTATACAGTCTTGCATCTTTGAAGGCAAGAGAGTGACGCAATGCTGAGACAGCTGCTGCCTCAAGAGGTTGCAGGGTCACATCGATACCCACTTTGGACCATTGGTCTTTGACGGCAGCGCCGATATCGGCTGCTGAAGCCGTTGAGGGCATCATGAGGGTGAACTCAAATCCATCGGGATAACCGGCTTCCGCCATGATTTGCTTGGCCTTATCAGGATGATATTCATACAACTCCCGAACGTTTGCGGGCATATCCTCAACCGCCGTCCATTCCGGACCGCCGACGGGTAGCCACCACGCATTCAGCTCATAATTACCGGGACCGTAGATCGCGTCGCCGAGAGCCTCCTGATCAGTAGCGTAGGACAAAGCACGGCGGAGGTCTTCGTTCACAAACTTACCGTCTGTGACGGCATCGGCTTGAGCATAGAGGTCCTTATACTGCTCTTCAGCGGTCTGGAGAATTATGCCCCACTGGGAATCGGTATATTTGTGTGACTTCAATTCAGGATTCGCAGAAAGCAAAGTTTCTCCCTGCGCAATATTGAGGTATATCAGAAGGTCAAGCTTTGCGGTGCGGAGCGCGCTGATCTGAGTGGCTTCATCGGGGATCACCGGGTAGATCAGTTCGTCGGCAAAAGGCAGCTCGTATTCCTCACCGTCAATCGTCGTGGTATTCCAATAGATTGGATTCTTCTCATACCTGGCGTAGGAAGCCCGTTCGATTTCACTGACGTAGAAAGGTCCGGTACCGACTTGATTTTCCCATTTGTCACTGCCCTCTTCGATTACCTCCGGCGGAATGACTGCAACACCGCCTGCGCCGGCGCCGGTCCAGAATACCCACAGATAATTGGGCTTTTCCCAGGTCATTACAACCGTATCTCCCTCGGCGTAAATTTCGTCGATGAAATAGGATGTACCGAGGTCATGCTCTTTCCACCAGTTCCAGCTTGCCGCTACGTCTTCTGCGGTCAGCTCCCTGGTTTCCATGAAGTCTACATGATCCGCATACCACATTATGCCGTCACGGATGTGGTAGACAAGCTTATCCGGCATGACTTCCCAGCTTTCAGCAATCTGGCCGGTGATGACCGATTCACCGATACCACCACCGCCGTAGTCGAAGGGACTCAAATTCGCACCCCTCGGTCCGGCTTCATCGATGTCACCGATAACGAGTCGTTCGAGAAACGGGCTGGCGTAGGTGTCCATCGGCCAGTCACCGGTGCGTAGATCCGCGGACCGGATCTCATTATTGATACGCGACGTTCCGATGGTAAGAGTACCCCCGTACATACCACCCTCTTCTGTTGTTTCCCCTGCAGGCCCCGCAAACACGGGGGAACCCAGGACTAAACAAGCTGCGATTGTAAAAGCTACAATTGTTTTTTTCATCCCCTACTCCTCTTTGTATAGAGATTTCTGAACAACCGAAATGTGTTCCGGTTGTCTATTTCTAACACAGAAATGCCCGCCAAACAAGTCATTGAATGGATTCATCGAATGCACTACATTGAATTATGTTTCCTGCTGAGTTCTGAATGTATAACCACCGCAGGCTCAAGGACTTGTAAGCTTCGTTCAAAGGGAAGTACGCATTGCGATGAAAATCGGAGACAATACAAAGCGGAAAAAACAGGCAGCGGAAACTAGAAATCGAATCTACCGTGCAGTTATCGAGCTCATGGAGGAAAAAGGCTACGATAGACTCAAAATTGAGGACATATCCCGGAGAGCCGGGGTATCGGTAGGCTCTTTTTATCATTATTTTCAAGCCAAGTCGGAAATTCTTGCCGAGACACTCCGTATGGCGGACGACTATTATGTACGCGTTGCTTTGCCATCGATGAAGGAGAGTAACGCCGGCGACAGAATAGTCGAGTTTTTTGATTACTATGCGAGGTTTCTGGTTCACGAGGGAATTGGTCATGCAAGGGTTATATACAATGCCCATTTGGAGTTTTTTGTTGCGAGAGATCGGCCGTTGTTTAAGATCCTCCAGGAGATGATAGCGACAGGCCAGAAAGAAGGCACTATTAGTTCGATAAAGGGTCCCAAAGAGCTGACGAGTTTCCTTGTTATCGGCGCCCGTGGCGTGGCGTTCGACTGGGCTGTCCACAATGGCGAATACGACCTGGAAGAGAAGATGCATCAGCATATGGAGCTCCTGGTTTCTTCGTTAAGAAAATAGCTTCCGACTGCGCCAAACGCCGCGGGACATTCTAAGCCCGCTCTCGCCTCCGCCGCTCGTGATAAAAGACATACAAACCGCTCGAAAGGGTCAGGAACGCGCCGAACAGAGTAATCCAGGTCGGCACCACTTGCCAGAGAACGACATCCCACATAATGCTCACAGGCAAGGCTGCGTATTCGAATGGCGCCACCACCGATGCTGCGGAGAGACTGTATGCACGGGCGATACAGTACATCCCGGCGGCCCAAAGTAACCCGAGCGAAGACATGATAAGCCAGTCCAACAGCGACGGGATGGCCCAGGCATGGAACAGAAACACAACGCTTGGATGAGCATCAGGAAAATCTCCGATGAGGATGACAACCGGTGCAATAACAGCGGTGCCGATGAGGTAAACCAGCGAAGTGTAAAAGGCCTGCGTCGCGCTGCTTTCGGTTGTCTGCAGCTTTCGGGTAACCATTGCTCCAAACGCATACGAGAGCACGGAGATAAGCTCAAAAATCGAGCCAACGTTGAAGTTGGCCGAACCGGGTTGTATGACGAGCAGAACTCCTGAGAATCCCACAAGCAAGGCGAGCCAGCGCCGGGGCCCCACCGTTTCGCGCAACAACACCACCGATAGTAGGGTGATCATCAACGGCGCCGAGTACTTGATCGCTGCGATCTCTGCGAGCGAGAGCGCCGCTAAAGCCATAAAATGAGCAGTATACGAGAGAAAATAACAGAGACCCCGCAGGAATTGGAGCCTGGCGCGTCGCGTCTTTGGAAATCCCCGCTTCCCCTCGAGACGGAAAAAGAGCAAGGTGAGCGGTATGGCAACCACGCTTCGAAAGGACACTATCTCCAACAGCGGATAATCTCCACCGATCCGTTTCACCGCGATGTTCTGGAGCGAAAATATGAAGATAGCCAGCAGGATGAAGCCGACACCGCGAATACTCGAAGCGGCAATTGGAGTTCCATGTGCCATATGTGTTCTCTCTCAGTCGGCGCGCCTTGATCTTGTCCGCCGCAACGGACATGAGCGTTTGTTCCGCAGGCTTGACTGAAGACTATACAGAACTTCATACTTCTGCACAAATGTCCGGTGTGAGAAACCGGCAGGGATTAAGGGGAAGGTGGTTGAGGCATGGAGACCGATACAGGCGTAGTATTCGCGTTAGGCTCGTACAATCAAACGGGCTCACCGGTAAGAAGAGTTTCCGACGAGGGTATTTCCCTCGTTGAGTTCGATACTAAAAGCGGCGAGATGCATCGGCTTTCATCCTACACGGACATCCTCAATCCCTCCTATCTGGCATGGGATGATGAGAGCCGGCGTCTGTATGCGGTCTCTGAGAATCTGGAATCTGCAGGAGAGGTGCACGCCTTTGGGCTTAGCGAAGACTACAAGCTCCGCAAGCTTTTCAGTGCACCGGGCCCGGGCGTCTCTGCATGTCATATCGCCGTGGACAAGAATCGAGATCTCGTGTTTTCAGCCGCCTATATCGATGGTAGGGTACAGTCCCGCCGGCTCGCGAGCGACAGGTTTGAAAAGGCAATCGTGGAACTCCAGTTAATCGGCAGTGGACCGAATACAGGGCGGCAGGCATCACCTCACGCACACCAGGTTGTGATAGATGAGCGATCCGGACAGGCGCTTGTGTGCGATCTTGGCAGTGATAAAGTCTGGGGGCTCAATTTGCAGGACCTGACCGGACCGCCTTCCACAGTCTGGAAGGCGCCCGGGGGCAACGGCCCGCGTCATCTCGTGATCGATCCCGCCACTCAGATGATCATCGTGTTGTGCGAGCTCGTACCGAATGTATTCCTGCTCGACCGCCGCGGTGAAGATACCCTCACCGGCTTCGAAACCATCCAGGAGCTCAAATCCACCTCAGGCGATTTTTCGGGCAATGCGCAGCCTGCTGCCATTAAGATCCACCCATCGGGAAACTCAGTCGCCGTATCCAATCGCGGCGTCAACACTATATCGATTTTCAAGGTAAAAAGAGATACACCTCAGGCGGGCATCAGTCTCGTCCATATCGATGAGTTCGAATCTCGCGGGCAGACTCCGAGAGACATCGAGTTTAGCCCCGACGGACGTTGGTTGCTGATTGCAAACCAGGATTCCAACGAGATCCATTGCAGACAGTTCAACGCAGAGACCGGTGAGCCCGAATCATCATGGGGACCTCCCCTTGCGGTGAAAGTTCCGGCCTGTGTGCTTTCGCTTGGTGGATAGTCCGGGGGCAGGCCACGCGCCGCCACGCGTTACCCGCCGTCCTTCACCAGGCGCTTGAGCATCTCCAACTTCTCATCACTGAGATACCCGTACCGGTTGATCCACATACCCGAGAGCCCCTCGTTCCATCCGATTTTGAAACGTCGCCTGACATCGTGAAGCGGTCCGTATCCGTGAACGGATGGCAATACCGGTACGTTGCCTCCTGTATCCGTCCTTGCCTGCCGGATTTTCCTGACACATGCTTCGTTTCCCGCCCTATGGGCCTGATCCGGCGACGGGTACGCATAATCAGCTATAGAATTACCGTAATCTCCGTCTTCGAAGTCAAAAGCCATCGAAACCGCCCGCACGACGCTCGATTCATCGAGTTCCGGATTCAGCTGTAGCAGTTGTTCCGCCCAGTAGGTCACGATGAGCGGCCAGTGCATGGTAAAGAACTTTATCATGACGGCGTCCGAGACCTTTGCGTACTCTCCAAAGTCGATACCGGTGAGCAGTGACAGCGGCGGTGGAAACGCGATGGGAATCATTTCGATATCGGATTTGACGGTACTCAGGGCTTCTCTCAACTCCAACATGTACGTGGAAGCGACGGCCGCCCGGAACCTCAAGGCTTCGGCTATCAACGGTTCGCTACGCAACATCCGGGTGACTGCATAGGGCAAGTCAGCCGGGGTGACGAGCCCGGAGAAGAGCTCCGGTGAAAGGCCCCTCAAAGCGCCGTACACTCTTTCGGCAGCCGCCCGCATCGGCTCAAAGTCGAATCCTAATTGTCGCGCTTTCTCCTTTGCCCGTGGTCCGAAATCCAGGAAAGCCTCATCGAGAGTGTAAAACGACTGTTCAGCCCTGTCGAGAATAAAGCCGTCGATGCCCTCGTACACACTTGCCAGGTCCCTGAGCGTGGCGCCGAAATAGGCGCGTACCTCATCACCGGCAATCGCGGCAAAATGTGTCATCCGGTTTCCCGGGAGCTCTCCGTTTGGAAGTCGTGGTAGATCTTCCGTAGCTTTGGGAATGTTGGAGTTTTCGTGGTGGGTATCGGGCAGGTGGCATACCTGCACCTGCAGATAGGTCTTGAGCCCTCTCTTCCCGGCTTCCTCCAAAAACTGTGCAATGAGATGACCGTATTTCTGAGTAAGGTCGTCTGCCTGACGAGGCCGGTACTTCAGGTCTTTGTAGAGCTCCGGGTTGAAATCATAACTCGGTGATGCCCGGAGCATCAGCGATTTCTTTCCCCAGATAGGGCGGTCCACCTCACGCACAAGGCCCTTCCCGCCGTCATCCGGCGGCTCCCGTCGCCCCATCGACGAATCTTCACTC
>CAZHXC010000177.1:0-6923 GCA_964536145.1 uncultured Spirochaetales bacterium
GGGAATTGACAGATAGGACTGGGTTACCAGGACAACGTGCAGGCTCGGGACGCAATGCAGATGAGGATCAGCCGCATGGAGGAGGATAAACTTTGCGTTTTTCAGGTATTTGGGCCGGCGGGTGGTAGATTGGCACCGTCTGTATATCCTGCCCGCCTCGTAATAGGAGTCGGCCACGAGGTACATAAAATCTCTAATGTCGCCAAGCGTGCGTTTGCCGAACTCCTTGTAGAGAAAATAGATGCAGCGGATCCAGAAAGGATAAAAATTCAGATATGTGTGGATATATCGAGGGTCGAATGGAATTGTTTCGTCAAGCGGATGGTCCACCGAAACTACCGGTATCCGGGACAACTTCAACTTGGTGGCGAACTGAGGGACAAAAAACTCCGTTACAGCCGAAGCAAAGAGCCGCCAGGCCGCACAGAAGGTTGTCCGGTGGGTCAATGCCACCCAAAACATTTTGAGAAAGTTGATATTGTCGATGTCCAGATGCGAGGATTTTCCCATGTATGTTCTCTTTTAGTAGCCCGGCCGTCGTCTTCCGCAGAGCATATTTTGATAGCACCGTACGCATCCCGGAAAAAGCCCGTTGGGACTGTTTTTCAGTACGTTTCTGAATCTCTGCGCACGCTCGTTGTTGTAAATCGTAAAGAAGTCTTCGTCCATGATATTGCCGAGGACGTAATCGGGATAATCCGCGCAAAAGTGGACGTTGCCGTTATAATCTATATTTGCCTGTGACCAAGGCACCGTGCAGTTATCTCTCACGATTACATCAAGGTCCGAGTAGTATTCACCAATTTTATCAGGATCGATAACGGGAACGGTGATAATCGGATATCCGTTATCGGTTGCATGGACTTTTTTCAGGATCTCTTTGAACTTCTCTCCATCGATACCTTCGTTATACCCGGTGTTGTAGGCAGGCAGGCATTTTATTTCCGTATCGAGTTCGCGCTTCATGAACTCCCGGTGTTTCTCCACAACCGAATCGTTGGTATAGGTACCAAGATTGATGATATGCCACGAGAGTCCAAAATCCGCGGCGGCCACCGCTAAGTCATGGAGATAGAGGTAGTTCATATTGCTTACCGTGGTGACGATGCCCATATACGGCAGATGTGATTCGTATTTCCGTTTTGCCTCGTTGATGGCGTTGAAACCTTCGACAACGCGCCGGTAAGAACCCTTTCCCCTGATGGCGTCGTTAACATCTTCAAAACCGTCCAGCGAAACAAAAATGCCATGCCACTTGTTTCGTACGATCCTGTCCGCGTTTTGGGCAAGAAACGTGCCGTTTGTGTTGACGCTCAGGACGCACTTGCTCGCGGTGATATACTCCGCAAGATCCATGAAGCCGGGATACATGAAGGGCTCACCGCCCCACATGTAGAAAACAGGTTTTTTGTGGGCAATTTCGTCTACGAGTCTGTAATATCGCTCGATTGGCACAATCTTCTTCGATTCCTCAAGGGCATATTTCCCCTTGAGTACGCCTTTTACACCGCGTTGTCCGCACATGACGCACTTGAGATTGCACAGCGGTGTAATTCTGAAGTAGATGAGCGAAAGCTCTTTGGTTGTGTTCTCCCTGAATTTCTTGTCAAAAACAACGGCTTTCTTTGTCGCCAAAAACGTGTGCACCAAATTTGTCGCTATGCCCGGATTCTGTTTGACGACTCTTGGCACAATGGAAAAGTTTGTTCTCAATTCCTATCCTTCCTGTTTTGCAACTTCCTTAGCGGAAGCATATGTAACAGAAATTTAACGAATAATCCAGCCCACACCGGCGTGGATTATCGCAGCTTTTACTCTCGGCGGTATCAGTGCCGAAATGAAAACCAGGAATTTGTTCATTATCCCCGCCGTCACCCTGGCCCTCCCCCCGAACATGGCGCGTAACCCTATCTCGGCAACTTTGCAGGCAGGGAGAGATCCGCGCATAGAAAGCGCCCGATATCGTCTGTTTTCGATACCCGCGCGGTCATCAAAACCGGTATTAACAAATCCCGGAACAAGGCATGTTACATCCACCCCACTGTTCTGCAACTCACGCCGCAGCGCCAGGGAGAAGTCGTGCACGTATCGCTTGCTTGCCGCGTAGCTTGCAAAGTAGGGGGTCGGCTGGTCACCGGCAAAAGAGCCGACGTTGAGAATACGGCCGCCGCCTTTCTCTATCATTTTGGACGCAAACCTAGCCGAGAGAGTGGTGAGGGAAGCGATGTTCAGGATGAGCATGGACTCTATCTTTGCGGATTCCTGCTTCACACTTTGCCCGAACATACCAACCCCGGCATTGTTTATGAGAATGTCGATCTCGAGACCGAGCCTTTCACATTCTTCATAGAGGGCGTCCGCGCTGCCGGGAACCGAAAGGTCCATCGGTACAACTACCGGGCTTACGCCGTGCTCACTCTCTATCTCCGCCTTGAGCCGTTCGAGTTTCTCCCGGGTGCGGCTTACGAGCACCGGCGTGATGTTCCGCGCCGCAAGCTGTTTTGAAAACTCCCGCCCAATTCCTGCGGAAGCGCCGGTGACAAGCGCCAAAGACATCAGCGTACCGTCTGCCTTTCGAGACCGGTCCTTGCTTCCTCCGGCATCTCTCCGGCGGAAACCACAAAATCCAGAGAGTCGAGCTTGTTGCGGAAGCGGAGCACGTTTACCATGAAAATATTGAGCTTGTTGATAATATTCGGCGGCAGCAGGTTTCCGTCAACTTCCACGGAGAGCATGGGGTAGCGCTTCTCCCTTGCCCAGGGATAGTAGATACCTTCTATGACCCTGCCGATGAGACAGGCGAAGGGGGATATGTTGATCACTCCCGAATATCCTTCTTCCATTGCGGTTGCAGCTACGCCGCTCGAAACTGCAATTTCAGAGTTGAGCTCGTGACTCAGGAAGTGGGTCTTAGCATTCCGCATGATCTTCTTCATATTGTGCGGTGTGTGCGGCAGCAGCTTACTCTTTTTCAGTACGCGTCCTACTCTGCGTTCCACCGAGTGCTTCCACCATTTCTCGATTTGCAGCGTGAGGTATTCCCTCATTACCTGAGAGAACAGCCGCTTGCGGAGTGGAATGAGCGCGAGCTCGTTCTTCAGCCGGTACTCTCTGACAAAGTCCACATAGTGGATCCACTCGCCTACACCCGAGGCCTTTCCGATGATTGCTTTTTCACTCAGGAGCCGGACAAGCTCATCCACGGCAAAGTCATCACGGCGAACGTATATCTCGCCTACAATGAGCACCTTTGCGCAATCTTCCAACTCGAGTTCCCGGGGAATCTGCTTTACTTTCCGGGCTACCTTCTTCAGCACGGGGAAGACTTTGCGGATGTCCTTGTCCGCCACATCAACAATATCGTCCCACAACTCCTTGAATTGCCTGAGCGCTTCCACCTTGTCTTTTGCACAGGTTCTCAGCGAGGTTTGGATATCCTTCATCATGTCCGAAATGACGAGCCCAAACCAGGTGTGCCTCGAAAAGTGAGGCCCCAGTTCGTTGTAGGAGTTGTCAGCACTCATGGTAATGACAACCACATTTTCCATTCTGAGGTCACGGAATAGATTTTCGTAAAACACATAGTACTGGCCGGTTCTGCACGGTCCGGTGGTTACCGGTACAAAGACGAGGTAGATTTCATCCTTTCTATAGTCGTCGGACATGAGAAACTTGAGCACGCTCCCCAACACCAGATGGGTGGGAACGCACTCTTTTCCTGATGCGTAACTTCGTGCGAGGTGGAGTGTTTCAGCGTCGGCCACCGGGAGCACCTTCGCCTCGTGGCCGGTGGATCTGATAATTGCCGCCATGAGTCTGGTGGCGAGATCTCCCATGTTGGAAAGAAGCATCTTTACTCGCCGGTTGTTTCTATACGGGATCTCCTCACCGGTGTTTGTGTTGAGTACGTGGAGGGGCCTTCCTTTTTTATTGATAAAGCGGAGTCCGTTGTCATACCGGTCTGTCGTCAATTCCGATTTTTTGCTGTTGTATCCCTCGATTATATCGAGAAAGGCTTCCACTCTCGTGTCGATGCCGGCGTCTGCGGTGTGTGAATCGAGTTCGAGTATCAAGAACGGTTTTGTGCCCATCAGCCACTTGACGTAGTGGAGCATGAATGAATCAGGGGCACAGGAAAAGTTCGAAATATACGCGACATAGAGGTTGGGTTCTTTCGCGAGCAGCGACGTCGCTTTCATATTCTGCTGGCCGTAGTACCAGTACATGTTTGAAAAGATATCCTCATCCTCAAAAGGAAGGATATCGAACGGAACAATTGTGTATCCTCTGGAGGTGAATTTCCTGGGTATTCCCATATTCGCCTCTTGGGTAAATGCGTTGTAGGGACGGCCGAAGAGAACGATCGCCGGATTACTGCTGTTCCGGGCCGTCTCGAGTGCCTCCATCCCGAGCTCTCGCGCTTTTTCAAAGTACTCCTTCTGCTTGTCGTAGGCTAGGTGGAACGCCGCGGTTGTTTCCTCTGCGTCTATACCAAGCCTCGCTCCAAGCTCGAGAAAGAACTGAAGTGCTTTAGTTTTGCCGTACTTAAAACTGACCACCAGAGGCAGCCACTTCTTTTCATGAACTTCGGGGAACGCTTTTTTCAAATAGTAGGGAAGCCCCTGGGTGATCGGACAAAAATTGGCGTGCACGTTCTTTTCATAGCTCGGCATATCCCGGAAATGCGGTACAAAGATGTAGTCGACACCTTTATTGACGATATTCTGTACCGCGCCGTGGGCTATTTCCGCCGGAAAGCAGTAGTTGCTCTCTACCCGTGCCACCCCTTCGTGCTCAACACCGTCAGACCTTATGGTTTTAATCCCCAATGTATGGAAAAACCAGGAATAGAGTGGATTGAGGGTGTGAATCGAGAATGCCGATGGTATCCCCACGGTGAAATCCCGCTTTGCTACAAAGCTCCCGGGGTCAGGGGCACAGGTTTTGAACATGAGCTCGTTACGCCTTGCGACAAAATCCGTGACCGCGGGCGCTGTTTCTATGTGCTTTCTGCTGTTCGCGTATTTGTTGCACCTGCCCCCAAAAGAGTACCGGTGGCCGTTTACTTTCAGTACCTGTACAGGACAGAGGTTGTCACAGGACTTGCAGGTAAACACCCGCTCATATTCGATTTCCCGTTCGATGACGGCGTCAAGATCGATATCCATTTTCTCGAGAAATCCGGTTTCATTTTTCTTACGCGCAAGGATGCCCACGCCAAAGCACCCCATGAGCTCCGGTGCAGGCGGAACGAGGATTTGTTTTCTCAGGTACATGGCAAAGGCAAGCGGTACCGACTTGTTTTTTGCGACGCCCCCCTGGAGGAATACCTTCCCGCCGATGGTACGGTTCCCAACCACGCGATTCAGGTAATTGGACACAATGGAGGTAACGACACCGGCGGTGATGTCCGCCTTACTCGCACCGAGTTGAATAGCTTTCCGGATATCGGAGTTGATAAAGGCTGAGCAATGCTCACCAAACTTGAGCGGCCGTTTCGCCTGCACGGCGATTTCACCGATCTCCCACGCATGAGCGATGTTGAGGTCTCCGGCGGCTGATTCTTCGAGAAAAGAGCCCGTTCCGGCGGAGCATGCCTCGTTCATCGCATAGTCGATAGGTACACCGTTTTTCAGATAGACGTATTTGGCATCCTGTCCGCCGATTTCGAAGATCGTATCGACATCTTCAGAAAAATAGGTCGTCCCGACAGAGTGTGCAATGATTTCGTTGTATACCCCGGATGTTTCGAGAAAGACACCGAGTATTTCCCGTGATGAACCGGTAGTGGCTGCGAGCGATATCCTGATCGATTGATCGCCGATATCGGCATCGATTTTCTTCCGTATTTCTTTGAGACAGCCTTTCAGCGCTTTTACCGGGTCCCCGTGGGTACGGCCGTAGTGTGAGGCGACAATCTCATCGGTCTCAATGTCGATAAGACAGGCTTTTGTGGTTGTCGATCCGCCGTCGACCCCAAGGACGTACTCCCTGCCGGGCTTGACCGAACCAAAGCTCGTGTCAAAGTAAGAGACCATTCCGTCAAAGCCGCTCAAAGGCTCCAAGCGTTCAAAACTGACCCGCCCATCTTTTACAAGATTGTCCACCGAAGGAAATCGGCTCTCCCGTCCGCAGGCCAAAACCGCGGCACCGTACGCCTCAAAGTATCCGGCTTCATCCGGGATAACAAACTCGATATCAGGGGCTTTTTCCCGCATGAACTTGATGATGTGCCTGTTTTTGGTCTGCCCGCCGGTGAGCAGCACACGGCCCGAGGTGACCCGGGCTTTGTTCAGGAAGTCCACGACTTTTGTTGCCATAACGTTGGACAGAGAAACCACGATATCCGCGCTCGTTGCTTCCCGTTTGTTGAGCCTGTGGGTACAGTCGCTCTTCATGAAAACCGAGCAGCGTGAGGAGAGGGAAAAGGCACGCGCATCTTCCGGAATCGAATCGACATTATTCAACGTCATATCCATCCGGGCCAGTTGCTGCTTGAAGAACTCACCGGTTCCTGAGGCGCATTTGCTTCCGGAAAAGTTGTTGATGATTCTTCCCCTCGGATCCACCGCGTACACGATAAGATCTTCACCACCCATAGTTACCACGGCGTTTACATTCAACCCGAGATGGTCAATTGCGGTTTCGATACAAAGCGGTTCAATGATATTATCGATATTGAAGAGAAAACGCCCTTCGGTACCCGTGATCAGGGCCGGTGTTCCTTCACGGATATTCCTTTCCTTCACGATCCTCAAGAGCGCCGTAGTAAAATCCCCTTCATGTGCAACAACGGAAGACCAGGCTACCTTGCCTTCACGAAGAGAGACGACCTTGAGGCTGGAAGAGCCGATGTTTATACCTATACAGTCCATAACACTCCCGGAATAATCAAGTACATAACTTTTTTTATCAGATTTAGT
>CAZHXC010000178.1:0-6918 GCA_964536145.1 uncultured Spirochaetales bacterium
CAAGAGGAAAATCGGCGGTTACACGGGTGATGCGATAGGGCTTGCGATCGAGATCGGAGAGTTAGCCCACCTGTTTCTATTCGTTCTTATCGTGGAGTACATTCAATGAACAGAATTCACGGCGGCAACCCGCCGATTCGATATCAATCCGGTACGGATTCGTTTATCGATTTCAGCGCGAATATCAATCCTCTCGGTCCGCCGTCCTGGTTCCGGCAGCTGGTAAACCGGAACCTCGAGACGCTTGTCGACTATCCCGATCCGGCGTGCACCGAGCTCTGCCGCGCTGCTGCACAGTATCACGGCATTCCCGCAGAACAGGTGATTGCCGCAAATGGTGCGAGTGAGATCATATTCGCGCTGCCGCGAATCCACGGGATCGGCGGCAGTGTGATTCCGGTCCCCGCTTACGGAGATTACCGCTATGCCAGTGTCGCGGCAAAGGTTCCGGTTACCACGATTTCTCTACGCCCGGAGGACCATTTTGAGCTCGACTTGGACGAGCTCTCGGCGGTGCTGGCCGGGCCGGCGGATAGGCCGGGTCTTGTTTGGCTCGGACAGCCCAACAATCCGACCGGCGGTTTGCTGGATTGTGCCGGTCTCAAGGCGGTGTGTAATGAGCACAGCCGTCATCTGTTCGTAATCGATGAATCCTTCGCGGAGTTTCTTGAGGGTTACACATCGATCATCGCCGCAGACCTGCAGAATGTAGTAGTTCTGCGAAGCCTCACAAAGATCTTTGGCGTGCCGGGGCTCAGAGTCGCCTATGCGGTGTGCCGGCCCGAGGTGCGGGAATCCATAGAGGATGCATTGCCTACCTGGTCGGTCAACACACTCGCCCAAAAATTCGGGGCGAAGGCGCTCGCCGACAGAGAGTACCAGGAGCGGACCCGCGCCTGTGTGTCGCAGCTGCGCAAGCGATTTATCGCGCAACTCACGGCTATTCCGGGAATAGAAGTGCATGGCGGGGAAGCGAACTTTATTTTGCTGCGCTGCAGCGAAATGAGCGCCTTTCGAATTAATGAGAAGATGTCGGAAGCCGGTATCGCTATTCGTACCTGTGGAGATTTCGACGGTCTTGACGAGAGTTACTTCAGAATAGCAGTTCGATCTGCAGCCGAGAATGACCTCTTCATCAACACGCTGCGCGAGGTTGTGAGCCGCCCGCCGATAGCCGCCCGCAGAGCAAAAAAAAGAAAGGCAGCAACGCTCATGTTACAGGGGACCGCCTCGAACGCGGGGAAAAGCGTCCTCACCACCGCTCTCTGCAGAATACTTCTCCAGGATGGAATCCGGGTGGCGCCATTTAAGGCTCAGAATATGTCTCTCAATTCTTATGTCACCGCCGATGGCGGGGAGATGGGAAGGGCCCAGGTTGTGCAGGCCCAGGCCTGCCGGCTCGCACCGGAGGTAAGAATGAACCCGGTGCTGCTCAAGCCAAGCTCGCAAACCGGTTCGCAGGTCATACTATGCGGAAAACCGATCGCTTTCATGGAAGCAAGGCAGTACCATACCGACAAGACGATGTTATTTGACGAGGCCACCCGGTGTTTTGATGAGCTCGCCTCAGAGTACGACGCGGTCGTTCTCGAGGGTGCCGGCAGCCCGGGAGAAGTCAATCTGAAGCGGTACGACATGGTGAATATGAAGATGGCGAGATACGCCGAGGCGCCGGTGCTGCTCGTCGGTGACATCGACCGGGGCGGTGTCTTCGCCTCGTTTATCGGTACGCTTGACGTTCTTGACGAATGGGAACGTCGTCTCATCAAGGGATTTCTCATCAATAAATTCCGGGGGGATGCGAGTCTGTTAGGATCCGCAACCGACTACACTTTTAACTACACCGGAAAGCGCACCATCGGCACTATACCGATGATCGACAACTTGGGAATTCCAGATGAGGATTCGGTAAGTTTCAAGCAGGAGATGGGTGACAGAGGCGTACCCAAATCGGATACACGCCTCGTCATCGGGCTGGTTGATCTTCCCCACATCTCCAACTTTACCGATTTTGACCCGCTCCGCAACGAGCCCGACGTGGAAGTCAGGATCGTGCGAAAGGCGGATGAGCTCGACGGGTGTGACACGGTGATACTGCCGGGAAGCAAAAACGTATTTGCAGATTTGACCTATCTAAAGAAAGAGGGGATCGCCTCACGAATTGCGTCCATGGCAGGCGAATGTGATATCATCGGCATCTGCGGCGGTTATCAAATGCTCGGACGCAGGCTATTGGATCCGTCCGGAATCGAATCGACCGACGGCGAAACCGCCGGGCTCGGTCTGCTGAACCTTGATACGGTGTT
This sequence comes from uncultured Spirochaetales bacterium, assembly GCA_964536145.1. Taxonomy (GTDB): domain Bacteria; phylum Spirochaetota; class Spirochaetia; order ARS1246; family ARS1246; genus JAFGHN01. The sequence goes on from CAZHXC010000178.1 coordinate 2,307, forward strand.
GGGGGATGAGAAGATACTCAAGCAGGCTGAAGGGAAACACGTGGCGACAGGTATCGATCTTGTTGGATACGAGATTCATCACGGGCGGACGAAGTTCACAGACACCGAACCGTGGACAGTAAGAAACGACGGAGAGATCATCGGCGTATCCCATGCCAAGCTTCCGATATACGGAACGTATCTCCACGGGTTGTTCGATTCGGACCGATTCCGCAGGTGGTATATAGACTCAATCCGAGCGAAACGCGGGCTGCCACCTTTGGAACGAGGAGGGTACGTACACGATGTCGAAGGCGCCATCGAAAGGCTGGCGTCAATAGTCCGCCGGCATATCGATGTAGAGGCGATTTACGCCATGATGAGACTGTGACGATGAGGGATCTCATCCTGAGCGTCGTCATCGCCATTGCGGTGGACACCGCCATCGGAGACCCGAGATGGAAATTACACCCGGTAAGGCTTATAGGGATGTGCGCCGCGTTCTTTGAACGTGTATTCAGCAAGGCGATCCGGCGCGAGGTGTTAGCCGGCATTCTTGTGTGGATCTACACGATCGCGTGCGTGGCCGCTCCGGCGATCCTCCTTCTGTGGTTAGCGCGCGCGGCCGGTTCCGTATTCTCCATCGCGGTATCTTCTTTCTATCTCTATTTTTGCATTGCCCCTCGGGACCTCGCCAAACACGCCTCCGCCGCAAGACGTGAGATCCAATCGGGAACTATCGCCGGCGCCAGGAAGAGAACGAGTTATCTGGTCAGCCGCGACGTTTCGCAGCTGGATAGGAGCGGACTGACCCGAGCGGTCATCGAGAGCACCGCCGAAAACGTGGTCGACGGCGTTACCGCCCCTCTTATTTACTTCGCGGTATTCGGCCCGGTGGGGGCGGTCTTCTACCGCGTGGTAAACACTCTCGACGCGATGTTTGGATACAAGAATAAAAGGTACCTGCGGTTTGGGCGGGTATCGGCGAAAGCCGACGACGTGTTGGGATGGCTTCCGGCACGAATGACCGGGCCCATCTACTGTATAAGTGCGGTATTGGCGGACGGAAGCATGTTCGGCGCCTTCAAGGTGATGCTGAGGGATCATAGGAAACACGAGAGCCCAAACGCCGGCATCGTTGAATCCGCGGCGGCGGGGGCGCTTGGAATACAGCTCGGGGGTGTTGGTGTTTATTCGGGCGTTGTCATCGAGAAACCGCTCCTTGGCGAACCGTGCCGCGCTCCCGAACCCCGGGATATCACACGGTTGATCGTCATGATGTACGCCACGACATTGATAGTGGCGGTCGCAGCACTGTTCGCCGCGTATTTCAGATTGAAAATTACGGCGGGGTGGTTGTGAAACCGTGATGCAACCGTTGAAGCACTACCACAATGCGGGGGTACACGCCCGGGCCGGGATCGAGGAATAAGTGGCGGCAATACTCGTAGCCGGAACATCGAGCGGCGTGGGCAAGACTACCGTCTCCTTGGGGCTCATACGCTGTCTCGCAAACCGGGGCTACCGGGTACAGCCCTTCAAGGTTGGGCCCGATTTCCTGGATCCGCTCCATCTGAGTGCCGCCGCCGGAATACCGTGTTACAACCTCGACTCCTGGATGACATCGCCTGACTATGTCAGGTCCATATTCTCACAGCTCTCCTCCAAGGCCGACATTTCGGTCATCGAGGGGGTCATGGGCATGTTCGACGGATTTACCCCCGTTGGATTGGCCGGAAGCTCCGCTGAAATCGCGTCGATTCTCGATGTGCCCGTCATATTGGTGGTAGATGCCCACGGTATCGCCGGAAGCTTGGCGCCGCTGGTATACGGCTTTTCCCATTTTTCTTCTTCGTTGACGATCGCCGGGGTGATAGCCAATAATTGCGGTTCCGATACACACGCGTCCATGCTCAGACAGGCGCTCGACGCGGCCTCACTCCCGCCCCTTCTTGGAGCGCTGCCGCAGGACGCGCTGCCCCGTATATCGGAGCGACACCTCGGCCTGCTTCCTCCTGATGAAGATCCACGCACTCTCACAGATCTGATCGCCCCGGTGCTGGAACGAAACGTTAACATCGATCTCCTTCTGGAGCTCTCCCGGCGCGCAGGGAAAAAACCAGCAACAGAAATACGGCGGGTTGAACGTCACCGAACCGCGCTCGCCGATCCACCGCGCATCGCGGTTGCACGGGACAACGCGTTCTTTTTTTACTACCCAGATAATCTCAAGATACTGGAGGATCACGGCGCAGTCCTCGTGCCCTTTTCACCCCTGTGCGACCGGCGCCTGCCGGATGGGGTTTCCGCCCTCTACATCGGAGGCGGTTACCCTGAGGCATATGCGAGCGAATTAGCGAAGAACAAGACAATGATGGATGCGGTTCGAGACCACGCCGCCTCGGGTGCGCCGGTCTACGCCGAATGCGGCGGCTTTATGTATTTGGGGGAGACCTTTGTCGACCTTGATGGAAATGAAACTCCGATGGCGGGAGTCATACCGGTCCAAACAGCGATGTCCGACCGCTTCAAAGCCCTCGGCTATCGGGAAGCTCGGATCCTCTACGATCAGAAGCCGACGGACGCGGGAGCGTCCTTTCGCGGACACGAGTTTCACTACTCCTTTGAAATAGTAAAACCAGGCGCAGGCAAGGGATGGAGTCCCGCATTTGCCGTTTCCAACCGAAAGGGAGAGGCTGTTATGCGCGGATACCGGAAAGGCAACGTGAGGGCAAGTTACCTCCACCTTCACTTCGGGAGCAATCCGGATGCCGCTCTCACACTTTTCTTTCAAGAACTGCAACCGCATTCGAGCCTCCAAAGTATATAAGGATAAGAGCGGTAGATAAGGAGTACAACGATGAAAGAAACCAGCTGTCCCTATGCTTCATCCTGTCATTTTTTTGCAATCGAAAACGCCACCGGAAATACCGAAGTGCTTAAGGAACATTACTGCTACGGCGAGCATCGAAACTGTGCTATTTACCGTCGGCGCAAATCATACAAGCCTGTTTCAATGACCTTATGGCCGGACGGAAGCATGAAGGCAGGTTGAGGAGTAGATATGATATGGAGACTGTCACCTGTCAATACGCAGACGCCTGTCACTTTTTCTTGAAAAAGGAGTTCAAATCAAATATTGAGCTACTCCGTGAGATGTACTGCTACGGAGAACCAAGAAGCTGCGAAATATATCAAAGATACGCTTTTTCCCGGTCCGTGCCAAAGAACTTTTGCCCGGTTGGAGCTTACCAACACTCCCCAAGTCAGAACCGGTAGGTGGCTCAAAGCTTACGCGAGAGGGTTGTCGAGGTTTCTCGCTCTACGTTGGAAAATTGAGTTTGAAACGATAGATGAGCATGGATATCTAAACTGCTCGTCAGTCCGGCCGGGGCCGCGGCACGGAGTGTAGATGTGAATAATAATCAAATGACATCGGTAACCGTCGAGCTGCCCATCTAAACCGGTATCGTAGGATTTGTCTGCTTTGCGGGCGTAGACTCCCGAGAGCGCTGCGTCAAGCACGAGAGCGCTTGCAGACCTACGGCCTGCATAATTCCGGCGGTTGTCACGTACTTCAGCCCGGCTGCGACATCCCCAAAGAGCGAGAGGCGTTCATTCGTAAACAGGCCGCCAACACGGCTCTCGTTAGCCTTACCTGATCGCCTGGTGCCGAACAGCCAAATTGTACAATATAGCCGAGTGCTTCACCCGCACATAATACGATTTCCAGATCCGGACGGTCTTCAAAAAGCGTTTCTAAGGCGACATGTTCCACTCCCGACTGCAGGTACAAACTCAAACGTTACTAACGGTTCTGCGAGGGCCGCTTGATTCGGTTCAGCGTATCCGGGGCTTTCCAGCAGCTCATATAGCCAGAGAAGCCGATCGGCGTGTGTGTTGGGCGCTTCGATCAGTCTTGACGCGTCAACATCCTTGGCCACTCTCTCCAGAATTAAAAGCCCCATCGTGTCCTGCGGAACTCCTCGCTCTTGCAGCGTCGTGATGAGCGGCAGCGGAAATCGCACTTGGCGCCAATCCTCTACGCAACCCCGCATCAGCACCTTAAACCCCTGCTGCGAGCCCGGGTGCCGCTTCTTCAGGTTCCCAAGGCAGCTCTCTTGCATGCGCAAATCGTAGCACCTGCTCTACCGCGTCACTCGTGACCGGTACGGCGGCAAGCACCCGCAGCAATTCGGCACGAAACTCCCCGACCCGCTCCTCGCCGCGTTCTTCCAGAAATAATTGAGGAACGAGAAAGTCCAATTCACGCCGTCCTTCCGCACAACGGCGCCGGCCGGACGGAACACAAAAAACACCGCGAATGCTATTCGTTACCGACTTTTTCCCGCCAAAAAGATCTGCGACTTGATAATCCGCCTGTGGGAAACATATCACCCAGCAAAAAAACAACTTTTTTGATGCAACAACGCAACCGGCCGTCCATCGCACCGGTAGAGGGACATGAGTATATCAGTAATTACGAAGAAGAAACTTTATTTCAAGGAGAAGAGATGATGAAGAGAAAGGGTATGTTGTATCTGATCGGAATGGTGGCGGCAATTGCACTAGTAGCTTCCGGCTGCTCGCTGTCACAGACGTCCTTTAGCGGTATTGCATCAAAGGGGCCTGT
>CAZHXC010000179.1:0-687 GCA_964536145.1 uncultured Spirochaetales bacterium
ATCGAACTTGGCACTGGCGATGACTCCCTGATAGCCGCCGATTATCTCGAGGACTTCCGCCCTGTCACGCCGTCACGGCTCAGGCGAGCACCGCTACGGGTAGCCATGCTCCGTCCCGGGCATCTATACTGCTCATTATTACACTGAAAAGGAATGAACACGATGTCAGGAAAGCCCTTATCAGGACACAAAGTGCTTATCACCGACTACATTTGGCCGGACCTGAAAGTGGAAGAAGAGCTCATGGGCGGTCTGGGAGTCGAAATCATCGCCGCTCCAGACGGCAGCGAGGAGACGCTGACCTCCCTCGCGCGTGAAGCCGACGCCATACTCACCTGCTTTGCTCCGGTCACCGGGAATGTCCTGCAGGCCGCGCCAAAGTGCGTAATGGTCAGCAGATACGGAGTAGGCATGGATAATATTGACGTGGAGGCCGCCACCGGCCTCGGCATGGTGGTGGCATACGTTCCGGACTACTGCACCGACGAGGTCTCCGATCACACCATGGCGCTGTTGCTGGCGTTGAACCGCAGGCTTTTTCCCTTCGACCGCTTCGCGAGAACCGAGGGATGGGGCACGGTACCTCTCACCCTCCCTGTTGTTCGCCTCCGCGGCAAGGTGCTCGGCCTGATGGGATTGGGCAGCATCGGACGGGCGGTGTGCCGCAAGGCACAGGCGTTCGGCATG
>CAZHXC010000179.1:697-6900 GCA_964536145.1 uncultured Spirochaetales bacterium
GTGGGACCCGTACCTCGGTACGGAACAGTTCCAAGCTATGGGTGCGGAACCGGTTTCGTTCGAAACGATGCTGAGCGAGGCGGACTACGTGTCGATACATGCACCGCTCAATTCCGAGACGAAGGGGATGATCGGTGAACGCGCGTTCAGCCTGATGAAGTCCACCGCGTACATCATCAACTGTGCCAGAGGCCCGGTGGTTGATGAGGCGGCACTCATCGAGGCATTGCGAAAGGGAGAAATCGCCGGTGCGGGTCTGGATGTTCTTGAAAGCCCGCTCCCCTCGCAGGATAACCCCCTCTTTGCCATGGACAATGTAATCGTGACGCCCCATGTCGCGTTCTTTTCCCGGGATTCACTTATCGAGCTCCGTACCCGGGCCTCACAGGCGGCGATTGATGTGCTAACCGGCCGTGTGCCCGCAAATGTCGCCAATCCTCCGGTGCTCACGAACACCAGGGCTAAGCTCGTGGATAGGAGCTAAAAAAGTCTCGACAACGGAGTTGCGCCGTATTTTGCTCTGAAGCTTCTCGAACAGTTGAAGAAAGGAGAGGGCACCCGTGTCATCAGCGATTTGTCGTCGGTGCACGAGACCAGAAAGAACGACTTACACCCTCCTATGAAATCCAAGCTGCCCAACGCGCCTGAATCTGCTTCCTGCGATGTGCATCGGCGGATCCACATATTTGCGTCGACTCTTCAAATATCATAAGATATGAGTATATGGACATCAGTGATTTATTGACCGATTTCAAACTGGATCTTCCGGATGTAGAAGGGCGGTCGGTTCATGTCGTTTCTGCCCATCTGGGCTGGCTCAACTGGGGAGAAGTCGGTAAAGAGGTATTCAACGAACTGGTAAAGCATTTCGATGCTGAGAAAATCGGCGAGCTTGCCAGACCGGGTGACTTTTACAACTTCATCACCTACCGCGAGTACAGCCACACCCACATCGACAGCCAAGGCGTACGGTACGCTGAATTGCCCAATGCAAAGGTCTATTATGTTCGAAGGGAAGAACCTTTGAGCGACCTGGTTCTGTTGTATCTACTCGAGCCGACCCAGTTTGCCGAAATATTCGTTGACCGTGTTGTAGCCATGCTGAAGAAGCTGAACGTCGTCCGGTACCAGGTGGTAGGTGCGATGGGGAGCCCGGTACCTCATACCCGGCCGATCAGGGTCACCGGCAGAAGCAGCTCTCCGGAGCTTACCAGCAGACTGAGGGAGACAGGTGTGAGAGCAACGGCCGGCGGCGGTTACCGGGGGCCCACCAGCATATTCAATTCCATATCGTCCACTCTGCAGAATGAAGGAGTGACTACCGTCAGTCTCATAGCGCACATGCCGACCTATCTTTCACTCGAAGAGCCGGACAGCAACGGCGTGTTTAGCATTCTCGATATCGTTTCTGAGCTGGAAACGATAGACATCCCCCTCGGGACCATTGCGTCCACAGGTCGAAAACAGTATGAGAATGTCTCAGAGGAAGTCATGAGGTCGGAGAGTGTAAGCGAGCTGACCAGGGAACTGGAAGAGATTTACGACCAGGAAGAAGCAGACTCAGAAGCTGAGACTGAAACCCGGCTTCCGCCGGACATCCAACAGGCCATCGACGAAAACATCGACGACGTCTTCGGCAAGAATTGAAACCGTCCTCGAGACACGATAGCCTTTCTCAAGGCCTAATATCCACGGATATCCAGCGGCTCCGGCTTTGGCACACCGTTGAACGGACTCCACTCAGCGGGAGTCAGGAGGGCGAGCTCCATCCCTTGCGTGCTCTGGCGATGTCTATGATTTCCTGGAATATCCATCCATCTCTGAAGGTGAGATAGTCAGTTTTGCCTTTGCCCTGAATGTCGGCTACAAACTCTTTCGCTAATTGCGTCCAGTTGCGGCGGGCCCAGTTCTCTATCTTGGGGAGCGTTTCGCTTATGCGCGCCGGGATAGGTACGGTCTCCCACTCATCCTTGCCGCGTTGGTACAGGTGAACTGCCCCTTGAGCATATGCCCCCTCGATGTGTATGGACCCCTCTCTCCCGTAGAAGGCTACGTAATCATGCAGAAAACGCGGTTGCAAATTGGAGTGCCGGAACGTCGCCGAAATGCCGTCTTCCGGTTTGGTTCCCTCAGGGCCAATCCGGCCCAGTATGGTATATGCCCAATCTGAGGTCACCTCACGCCACTCAGCCTTTTCAGCTTCCGCCGGAGTGAGAGCGGATGACTCGAGCAAACGGAAATCATGAAGCCGCGGTCCCACCGGCGCGCGCTTGAGATCGTTGCGGGACTCACCAGTAGCCTGTAATACCTCGCCGCCGAGCACCTTCAGCACGATGCCTAACTTGTGCGGGAAATTATTGTTGAGACGACCGCCCCCTTGCTCCAGGCCGTGAGACCAGCCATACGGCATGAGTCTTGGCCAGTCGTAGTGTGATACGCACTCCACCTCATACACCTCTCCTATGGCGCCCTGAGAAACAAGCTCATGGGCCAGGTGTACGGTGGCGTTGCAACGAGCGGTAGCAGCAAAGGCTGTCTTCACACCGGCTTCCTTGGTCTTTAGGTATATCTTCTTGGCGTCCTCTGCCGTGGTGGCCAGCGGCTTGTCGCAGTAGATGTGGCAGCCTGCTTCCGCCGCCGCGATTGCCATCTCAAGATGCGCTCCCCCCGGCGTGCCAATATCCACGATATCCGGTTTCAGCTCCTCGAGGGACTTACGCCAGTCGGCCGACGCGTGAGGAATGCCCATCTTTGCTGCAACCTCCTTTACCACCGACTCCGTGCGGCTCGCCATGCCTACGACCTCTACTCCACAGTAACGCAACGCCTCTGTATGTTCCTGACTCGCAAAACCGGAACCCAGCACCAGCGCTCGCAGCTTTTCACTCATTTTGATACTCCTTTTGATTCACATTCAATACCCGTCCGCGCCCTACAGGGTGAAATTGATCCCGCCGAGCAGTCTGGTATCGGTATTCACCCACTTCGGCCCGCCCACAAGAAGGTCCTGCTGTAACTCGACGAGCACACTCATGATCGAATGAACCCGAAGCCGCAGACCGGCCTTCGCATAGGGACCGAGGAGAAAAGTGAATCTATCCGCTTCACCGGGACGCAGCATGAATACGGGGCTTAAGCCGGGACCGAAATAGAAGGACAGCGGATCACCGGAGAAGGTAAAGTTGATTCCGAGATTGACCGGAATAAAAAACCGGGGAAGTATCTCGCCGCCCTCGCCTTCCGCGGTGGCTATGCCAAAATCAGCACCGATATTGAGCTCCATTTGCTCGCGTGCAGTGGCATGATATGTCAAACCGGTCATGAGATATGCCTCTTCGTACCGATAGAACACACCACCGATATAGGTGGAGAGCGAGTCCTGTGCAAACACCGGTGCGCACAGCAAGATGAGTAATGTGGCCAGTATCGTCTTGAACACTCTGACAGTCATCGTAATCCTCCGCGGGCAAACTCCATAATCATAGTTTCGGCATAATCGGCATTCACCTTATCCCCTTCATTGTACCGAGGGATGTGCTCGTTGTCAGTGAGTCCGGCAGGACGGTCTAAAACATCATCTGCACCGGGATCCATCCGGCAGGGTCCGCCATGGATTGGTCTATCATCCCCAGTTCGACATCGGCGGTCAGCTCCGCCACCAGGTATCGGGTTCCTTCGTACTCGTACCGGGCGCCGTCCCCTTGCACGTCGACGGCGGCGAGAGCGTGGGCGTATTGACTGGAAATCATCATGATGGTGTCAAAGTCCATGTGATGCAAAAGAATGATGTAGATGAGGGCCAGGGCGTCGCAGTCCCCGGTACGGGTTACCAGGCTTAAGATCGGGGACTGAAGATCCGAGAGTGTACCGTTTCGCGCATACTCGAAGTCCTGGAGCCAGTCGAGGAGCCGGGCGGGGATATCTCGCCGAGCAACACCGGCGTGCCGCAAGTGCTTCTCAATATCGGCCGACAATGCTTTGAGGCGGTCGACGTTATCTCTGTAGATCACGCGGTAGAAGCGTTTCCAGGCTTCTACCCATTCTCCGCCACCACCCCAGCGTTCCAGCCCGTAGGCATTGAGAATCCGGGCTTCCCGCTCGATGAGAACCTGCGTCGCCTCGGTTTCTTCATCACCGAGCTCGAGCATAACGGCACTGCCCCCAAAGTCCAGGGGTTGGCCTTCCGTATCCGGCGGCGGATAGGCGGAGTAGAACTGGCTGACCGGTCCCGGGAAGAAACGGCCTTGGTCATCGGCGGCAAAGGAATCGACGTTTGTTAACAGGAAGTCATGGTAGTCTTCATACGCGGAAACCTCGGTGAAAGACATTACCGCGTAGTCACGGTCCTCCCGGTCGACAAATGCATAATATCCGCGCAACTGCGGCCCGGCGTCGGGCTGAGCGTCTTCCCCTTTCCCCGCGGCAAATGTCAGATCTGCAAAGACCGCTTTCCGTCCGTTATATACGAAGGGCGCGCTGTCGCCTGAGGCCCCGAGCTGCTGCCGAATAAAAGCGTCGATTTCCCCGGCGTTCTCAAAGGTGTCCCCCGGAAAGCTGAAAACCTGAAAGACCGCAATCCCGCCGGGATCAATAAACGAGACCAACTCCGGCGTAGCTGCTTCGGCAATCTCCCAGCCGGCCGGTACGTCCACAACGTACCCAAGTTGAGCATTGCGAAACTGAAGGGCCTCGACCCTGGGCGCGGTTGCAAAGAATACCAGGATGGCAGCAGGAAGTAGCGCGGCGATGATCTTCGGCATCCGTATAGATTTCACTATCTCTAGGTTCGGAGTTTACGCCGGAACGCTTGAACCCCGTGACGAAATGAGCTACTTCGCCGCAAGAGCCTTGTCTATCAACTCGCCCATGTAGTCCTTGATGAAAGCCGGACAGTTCATCTTCTCAGCCCAGGGACGCATCTCTTCAACAAAAGGTCTGATGTCGGCGAATGCAACCTGCCCGCGGCAGGCGGCGTCGATCATACTGATCCGCCCGCGGATGGTGTTGTACTCCATAGGCTGCTCGAAGTACTTGGGACTGTCACGTTTGCACAGGTGGCATTTGGCACACATCCCCACGATATGGGCGATGTCCCGATAGGCGTCCTGAATCGGAGCAGGCTCCAAAGAGGGCTCTTCGATCTCGACCACCTTGTGCGGATTGAGGACATCATCAGGGTCAAACGCCTTCTGGATGCCCCGAATGTACTTTCCCGTGCCGCGAATGGCTTCCATGTCCCGGCCAAGGAAAAAGCCGACCGCGTGCTCACCGGAAAACACACCACCGTTCTCCTCGATCCAGCTGTCGTACTCGCGGATCGCGTCGCGAGCCTTGATTTTCTGCTCGGTGTCGTCAGGGATGATGAAGCTCGGGTGCAGATTCCCGTCACCGGCGTGCCCGTAGACAATGATCTCCAGACCGGCCGCATCCGCGATCTCGCGCATCTTGGTAAGGCATTGGGTGAAGTTACGGATCGGCAGCACGGGATCGAACTGAACGATCACCGGCTTGTCAGGATCCGCCTTGGCCAGAGCGCCGAGAGCGCTGCGGCGTTCAACGAAAAGCTCTTCCGCCTCAACGTTGTCATTGGTGAACTTCAGCTCGATGGGATTGAGGCCCTTGAGCAGCTCAACGACTTCTTCGGCTTTCTCCCGGGCTGCAACAGGATGCCCGTCGGTCTGGAGCAGCAGCAACATGATCCGCTCCTTGCCGAGGGCTTGCATGATCCGTCCGTCCATGTACTCAAAAGAGTACAGCTCGATATGTTTGGCGGCGAGGCCCTCGTGGATGGCCTGCAGGACCGACTCATCCTCGAAGCACGCCCGGATGGTCCAGACGTCCTCCGGCAGGAACTCCGTCCTGAGCGTCACTTCCGTGATCACACCCAGCGTACCTTCGCTACCCAGGAAGACGCTAGTGAGATCCGGGCCAGTAGACTGCTTGGCGAAAGGCTTTGCCGTGTAAAAAATGTTCCCCTGGCCGTCAACTACCTGGAGCGTAAGCAGGTAGTTGCGAAAGTTGCCCTTGCTCATCCCCCACGTTCCGCCGGAGCACTCGGCAATGTTGGCGCCCAGGGTGCTGATCATGTGGCTCGCCGGGGCGACGGGCATAATCATGCCCACTTTGCCCAGTTCGGCATTCAGGTCAAAACAGCTCACGCCGGGCCCGGCGGTCACGGTTTTGCTGATTGTATCTATATCCAG
>CAZHXC010000180.1:0-6884 GCA_964536145.1 uncultured Spirochaetales bacterium
TTTTGAGAGAAACCGAACGGCTAGTTTTGCTGGGGACCGATTGGGGCTCATAGTAGAGCGCGACCGCTGAATCGTTTATGGAGTATGGCAGCAGGCTGAAGTCTCTTGTCTGATTTGCCTCAAAATCCCAGGAGGAGTCATTCAGCCGCTTCCAGTTTGCCAGTACAATTCTGTCCGGTTCGGTTATGTCCGAACCGGTAGTCAAAATCACCAGGCGATTGTTTTCGCCGTCGGAGGAAATGATTTCATAAGGTGTGGCCCAAACGTAATCCGTCTCCGTTTTCACAGGCAATCCGTCTGCAGTGAAATGCTCACTCTTCTCACCAAGATAGGTGTCGAGAAGGTAGCGTATACCGATTCTCAAATCCTGCTCGGATACGTTTTCCACCTGTATGTTCATTGTCAGGGTTGCGCCGTCAAGATTAAAGGTTTGGGTTATCACGAGTGATGAACTGGTCCATGCAAATGCGGCGGTCTCCCCCTCCCCGCTCACGGTCTGTCGAAACTCGAAAGAATCACCCATTCTGTATATCTTGCTCCCGGCAAGGACGGTCAAAATGGTGGTGCGCGGGTCATCCTCTACGAGAAGCGAGGTTTTCCTTCCGTTCTCCGCAACAGCATACAGAGAAAACCTGCCGTTTTGCTCGTGCAGAGTGAGTTCCAACCGGCTGTTGGAGATGGTAAGAGCGAGAGATGAACCGGCAACAAACGCCGCTAAAAGGACAAGAAATAATACTCTCTTCATCTGTTACCTCTACTGGAGCGCCCTAAGCCAGACAAGATAGTAGGCTTTGAGTTCCAGGGCCTGCTCTTTGAGCTCGAGAAGCGTTGCGTCTGAGGACGTCTGCGATGCGCTCACCCCTTCTGATTCAAGTCTCGCTATCCTGTTCTTGTAGCTTTCGACGACTCGCTGAAGATCGGTCACCTGTTGTTGAAGAGAAGCCACCTGCGGGTCTTCTGAACCGCCGGCTTCATATTCGCGTATCTTTTTCTGGTAGGCGATAATAGCCTGCTCGTACTCCCTCTCCTTTCGGTCGAACTGTTCGAGCGCCCGTAGATACTCTTCATGGCTCCAGCGCAGTAGCTTGAGCAGTTCCTGTTCCCGCTCTTTCAACTCTATGAGAGAAACCCGGTATCTAGCGGCTTCAATCTTGAAACTTCTCGGATAGTTGGAAACGACTGTTTCGAAAAGCTCGAGGGCTTCGTCAAAGTGTCCAAGTGCGTACAGCGATTCCCCAATCCAGAAATGGGCGTTTGCAGCATACGATGATTTGGGATACCCGGTGATGAAATCCTCGAGTATCTGTATCGCCGATTCGTAGTTTCCCTGAAGAAAATGGAGACGGCCCCGCTGATATAACCCCTCTTCGTAATAGGCGCTATCAGGATATTCGGAGAGAAAAAACTCGAGATTCTCTGAGGCGTTCTCATACTGACCAAGCGCCATATATGACTTTGCAATCCAGAAATAACTTTCCCCGTGATACTCGCTGTAGTCCGAGTTGAGAATGACATTCCGGAACAGCCTGAGTGCTTCGTCGTACATTCCCTGCCCAAAGGTGGTCTTTGCCCGGCTTAGGAGCATTTCACCGGAGTTTTGCGCGGCCAGGTAAAACGGCAACAGCAGCAAGAGCGCAAGAATCGGTAGTTTTATTTTTGATACCAAGATCTGTTCTCCTGTGCGATGATGTTCGGAGACCTGTTCATTCTAAACATCGACGCAAAGAACTGCAAACTAAAGAACGCACCTCAATGCCCCTTTCCGCTACTCTGCCCCTCGAAAGAAGTCTATCTCTTTTCCCGGCTCCGGTGATGAAAATAGCGCGGAGCCCGATACAAGAACGTCTGCACCGGCCCTACGGACCTCCTCAACGGTTTCCCTGTTTACGCCTCCATCAACCTCAATCAGGTATCCGTAACCCCTTTCCGCTCTCCATTCGTCACACAGACGAACCTTCTCGAGGCACTGCGGTATGAGTGTCTGTCCTCCAAAACCCGGGTTTACCGTCATGACGAGGATAAGATCGACAAGGTCCAGGAGCTCTGACAGTGCGGAAGCCGGGGTTGAGGGCACAATCGATATCCCCGCACGCACACCGCATTCTTTTATTCGGGCCAGCAGACGATGAGCGTGAACTGCGGCTTCAAGATGAAAGGTGAGATAGTCGGCGCCGGCATCCGCGAACTCCTCTATGAGAGAATCAGGCTGCCTCATCATGAGGTGTACATCCAGCGGCAGCGATGTGCGTTTTCTCACATCAGACACCATCTTGGGCCCGAATGTGAGGTTTGGGACAAACACCCCGTCCATCACATCGAGATGGATCCAGTCAGCGCCGGCTACTTCGATTTTTTGCAGCGAGCCCGCAATATCCGCAAAGTCCGCGGCCAGCAGAGAGGCGGCGATAAACGGAGAGGACGGTTTACTCATATTTGTTGTTCTTATCAGAATTAACCCTTTGTGGCAACGTTGCGGAATGCGATTTCACGGACGGGGTTAGCGTGTTGTGTATCAGATGTGGCCCGGAAGCAGTGCTCCGCGCGCAGTTCCGTGAAATCGCAACCCACGTTGCGCCCATCATTGACTATCAGCATATGTTTAGTGTATGTTTACTATGTAATTAATCCAACCGACGGAAATCAGAAGATAGAAAAAATGAATGTGCATCCCACGCAAAACATCGAACCGAGTGACTTGTTGAGAAACGCCTACGAATCGATGAAAATTGGAGCTTTTGGTGATGCTGGAGAAATGCTCGAAGGGGCTCTTTCTTCTGATTTCGAAAATCCGGAAATAATCTGCGCGTTGAAATGTTCGAGTTACTGGGCCGAGAGAGAAAAACAGTACAACACTATTACCGATCCCTTTGAGCGTGGGGAGTACCTCATGCGGCAGTGGAAGTCGTTCCTCGTTTTTCTTGACAGGGATGGAACGAACTTTGAGCAAGGGAAGTACAGCCTCAAACAGTGGGTTTTTGGCAAGGCCCTGGGTGACTTTCTGGAGCTTCTTGAAGGACCATCCGCCGGCGATCCCGAAATCTTATACAGAGTAGGGAAATGCTACAAGGGAAAGGGAAACTACAAAGAGGCATTGGAGTATCTCGAGGCTTGCAACCATCAGAAAGCTGATGATCCGCGAATTATCGCTGAGCTTGCAGATTGTTACGCTTTCATAAATGAAACGCAGGCGGCAAAGGTATTCTTTCGCGAGGCATTTTTTATCGATCCCCAGAAAGTAGATGTTGACGGTCTCGAATCAAAGATGATGGAGAGGCTGTTGGGGAAATTGAAGGAGTTGAATCTTGAAGGTCAGGTACTGGCGGAGTGGGTTCCTGTTTACGGGGTGTTGTTTGGCATCTTCAACGTAAAGAGGGAATTGCGCTCTCTCGAATACGGAAAGCTGAAGCAGTCGATATTCAATCTGCAGAGCAAGCTCGCAGATGAAGGGAAAAAGGATTTGGAAACCGAGCCGAGATTGCTGAACCGCTATTTCTGGTTGATGGACCACTATATTTCTTCAGGCGATTCTCGTGAAAAGGTTGATGAAGTGTTACGCAAGATACGTGAGATAAATCCGGCAATATACGAGCAATATACGCAATAATGTTTAGGAGAATAAGATGTCCGATTTGCTAACAAAGGAGATCGAAAGCCACCTCAATGAGGAGAAGTGGACAAGGGCCACGCTGAACAGCTACACGATAAGCCACTTCAAAGAGCTTGACGACCGTATCGAAGAGGTAGTTGAAGCCGGTGTTCAGGATGAGGTGCGCGAGTTGTGCGATGAACACCTTCAGCACACAAAGAACAGCATAATCGCTCTGTACATCTCGGGAGTGCTTTCTCTTTCGAGGCAACAGATAGACGATACAAATCTGGTTACACTCATTACGATTTTTGTTGATAACCACAAATGGAATGTCGTTGAGTTTCTCTGCAAGAGGATTCTTGAGTTTGGTGAGAACAAATTTGCGTTGCGGACTCTGGCTCAGGCGTACGAAAACGAGAATGAAGACGAGAAGAAATACGAGATCTGGGAACGGCTCATCAGGGTAGACTATGAGGAGTCAGATATCGTCAGGATTCTTGCAGAAAAAAAAGAAGCTGAAGGCGATATCGAAGCAGCGGTTGATAACTATAAGAAGGCTATTCACCGGTATACCGGGAAAAAACTCTTCTCTCAGGTCAAAGAGATATGGCACAAGCTCATCAATTACTGTCCGGAAGACATAGATTTTCTGAACCATGTCGATTCGAAAGTTGCCAAGCTTATCAGCCCGGACAGAGCTTCCCAATTGCTGGAGGAACTGTACGCGCATTACAGTGAAGAGGGGAATTGGGACCGTGCTATCAGCATCCTGAAGCGTATCCTCGATTACGACTCAAAAAACCAGTGGGCAAGAAAAGAGATTGCGGAGTGTTACAAAGCAAAGCACGCAGACCACAGTCAACTCGAAGAATACATTCGGCTGTCAAACCTCAATCAGAACTGGAGAAATGTGCACGAGGCGATAGAAGACTTTGAAAAGCATATCTCATTCGATGCCGGAAATTTCGTGTTCCACAGATCCTGGGGCGTCGGCAGGATTGCCTCCATTGAAGATGACGAAATAGTTATCGATTTTGCGAGGAAACGGGGGCATGTGATGTCCCTCAAGATGGCCGTAAACGCTCTCGTCAGCCTGCCGAAGGATCATATATGGGTATTGCGGACCGTATGGCCCAAGGAGAAGCTCCACCAAAAGCTCAAGAGCGATGTGAAATGGGGTCTGAAGACGATAATTCGGAGCTTGGGAAATACCGCGAACATGAAGGCGATCAAGGCGGAGGTTGCGCCGGGTATTCTCACACCGGGAGAGTGGACAAGTTGGAGCGCTGAGGCGCGAAAGCTGCTCAAGACCGACCCGGACTTTGGTACGTTTCCGGAAAAGGCGGATCATTATGTTGTTCGAGAAAGCCCAATCACCTATGAGGAAAAAACTTTCAACAGGTTCCGCGCGGAGAAGAGCTTCTGGGGACGCGTAAAAATAACCCGTGAGTATCTGGCGGGTTCTGATCCTGAATCCGATTTTTTTGCCGAGATGTTCGATTATTTCGCGGGATTCCTGAGGTCTTTCAACACGGTCAATGAGGTGATCATCGGGTGCTGGCTGTTGGTGAAGAACACGGTTGCGCAGTATCCCTTTCTCAATCCGGGAATAGATCTTTCCTTTGATACCGTCATGGAGCGGATAGAAGATCTCGAAGGGGTGTTTTCCGCAATAGAAGACACCGATCTGAAGAAAGAGTTTTTGGAAGAGGTCAAAAATCTTGAAGATTGGCCATCCATATTTGTAAAGCTTTTCCCTTATTACATGAACAAGTACATCCTGGATCAGCTTATTGAAAACGGTGAAAGCGAGATGCTCCACAATCTGGTGGACGTGGTTATAACGAACTACCGGGAGCACAGGGCGGCTTTTGTCTGGCTCGTGAAGACCATGCCGTATGAATGGTTTTCCGAATACGGCATACCGGAAGAAAAACTGCTCATCGGTATGATTCACCTGCTTGACATCACCTACAGGGAAATCGAGAACCGGAGAGATGTCGGAGAAAACAGAAAGCTCAACAGACAGATCCTTAACTATCTGTTTAAGGAAAAGAATCTCGAGAATTACATTAGCAAATCTGATGAGGACTCCGCGGGCAGGATCTTTACACTGATAGAAGATGTCGGTGCGCTCGATCCATCTCTGAAGATTGGTCTCAAGCAAAAAATTCTGGATAAGTTCCCTGATTTCAAATTCTACGGGACCAAACTCACCGAAACAGCCACCAGGAGGCTTCTCGTTACCGCTAAAGGCTATGAAGAGCGTACACGGGAATTACAGCATCTCCTCGAGGTTGAGGTGCCGCAAAACTCAAAAGAGATTAGTGCCGCACTCGAATATGGTGACCTCCGTGAGAATGCGGAATACAAGGCCGCAAAGGAAAAGCAGGAGCTGTTGAATGCCACGGCGGCACGCCTCAAGGAAGAGATTGAGAAATCGCAGATTTTTGACCCGAAGGATATAGATGTTACAAAGGTTTCTTTCGGAACCACGGTCACCCTGGAGAACAAGAAGACCAACGAAGACGAAGTGTACACAATACTTGGTCCCTGGGAGTCAAATCCATCGGAAAACATCATATCCTATCTTTCCCCGTTCGGAAGCGAGCTGTGGCAGCGGAGCGAGGGGGAAGAGTTTTCCTTTGTGATAAATGAACGGGAGTACGATTATAAGGTGAAAGAGATAACGGCTTGCTCCTTGGAAGGAGTCACCTCCTAAGCTATAATAAAGATTGTGAGAAGACTTCTCCTTATTGCATGCATTGTACTGGCGGCTGCGGGCGTTTCTGCCGAGCCGCTTGATTTTATCGTGTTGCTCGACATATCGGAAAGTATGCTTCCATATTTCGATGATACGGTGAATTACCTGATTCGAGATATACTCGAGCAACACCTCGCCCCCGGCGACGGGTTTCACCTCCTGACCTTCGCAGATACACCCGGGATCGAGCTCACCTTTGAAATAGAAAGCCCAGAAGATGTAGACGATGCATTTGACCGGATTTTGCTCCTTCAACCGCTTGGCCAGTACACCGATCTCGTCGCCGCTTTGAAATTTGTATACACCTACGCTTCCGGAGTGCGTGAGCAGTCGAAAAAAAGGATACTGATCCTCACCGACGGCATTCATGATCCGCCCCCGGGAAGCCCTTACCCCGTGGACGGAGAGATCTACAGGAGAACCGCTTCGGAGGTTGCGCGGGATATACGGAAGCAGGGCTGGGAGGTCTCCCTTGTCCAGTTTCCAACAGAAAGCGCGGAAAAGTCCACCAAAGCGGCGGCGCCCCCGGGC
>CAZHXC010000181.1:0-1061 GCA_964536145.1 uncultured Spirochaetales bacterium
CCTCATCAATTATCATCGGGACGAAATTCTCGCTGAAGACTCGCTCCCGCGCAAATACTTTTCCTACACACCGTGCTACAGAAAAGAGGCGGGAAGCTACCGGGCTGCGGAACGAGGCATGATCAGGGGACACCAGTTCAACAAAGTGGAGATGTTTCAATTTACCCGCCCGGAAGATTCGGACAATGCCTTTGAGGCGCTGCTCGAAAAGGCCGAACGCCTCGTGCAGGCCCTCGGGCTGCACTACCGGGTTGTAAAACTTGCCGCGGCGGATTGCGGCGCTTCCATGGCACGGACCTTCGATATCGAGGTGTGGATTCCAAGCATGAATGACTACAAAGAAGTGAGCTCGGTATCAAACTCCCGGGACTATCAGGCAAGACGCGGCAACATCCGGTTCAAACGCAATGAAACAAAGCGGAACGAGTTTATCCACTCGCTGAACGCATCAGGGCTCGCAACGAGCCGGATCATCCCGGCTATCGTGGAGCAGTTTCAGCAGGCCGACGGCAGGGTGATAGTACCGGAAGTTCTCCGTGAAGGCGTCGGGAAAGAGTACCTTACGCCAGCAGGGAAGTAAGCCACGGTATCCCGATAAACGTCCCGACGGCGCTTCCCAGGCTCGAGAAGAAGAAGACGATCAGAATGTGTGTGAGCCTGTTTCTGTAGAAACCCCTGAAGGTAGTAATGTCGTCGAGGAGTGATTCAAAATCACGGACCCTCGGTTTTCTCAACACCGCTTCGAACAGACCTGAGACGATGCCAACCCCAATTGTCGGGTTGATGGATGTTATTGGAGCCGCCAGGAATGAGAGGATGACCGTAAGCGGGTGGGCCAGAGCAATGAGGGCTCCGAGCGCGGAAAGGGTGCCGTTTACCAGTATCCAGAGCCAGACCATCTCGAGCCCTTCCTGCCACCCCGAACGGAGAAATCCCGCAGCAATAATGCCGACGACAATCAGCGGGATCAGCCACGGGAGCAGCTTTGAAAACCTCGAGGGAGGCGGCACCACTTCGATATCCGAAACGTCTGTCTCTTGAGTTCCCGCGTAGAAGTTCTC
>CAZHXC010000181.1:1071-1400 GCA_964536145.1 uncultured Spirochaetales bacterium
GAGCCGTTCGATGATGCCTTCCACATGCCCGGCCCCTATGACCGCAACCACTCTGTTCCCCTTTGCCTCAAAGATACGCGCGGCGAGGTACCTGTCACGCTCATCGATAAGTACTTCTTTGACCGAAGGGAGAAACTTGGCGAGCTCCTCCATCATGTCCTGTATTGCGCTTTTTTCCTTGAGCTTCTCTATTTCTTTAGATGACAGCTTCTCCCGGGTAAACACCGAGCTCAGCAGCGCTGCGAGCATCTTGTTCTTCCCCCAGAATCCCGTCTTTTTCCACGCCCTTCTCAGGGTGACGTGAATTTCCCTATCGGCAAACACAAAGG
>CAZHXC010000181.1:1410-2007 GCA_964536145.1 uncultured Spirochaetales bacterium
CCCCCGGTAGGAATCGATGGAAGAACGGTTGGCCTTATCATAGGAAGACTTGAACACAAAGGGAATTTCCAGCTCTTTGCTCACATTGACCGCGCGCCGCATCTCCTCACCGGGAGTGGTTCCGATGTTTTGTCCGATGCGCCGCTGGAACGAGGCAAGGACCAGATTGGCCATCAGAAGAAACCCTTTGCGCTGCTTCAATACCTGGTAGACGTTGAGACTCGACCAGTTCCGGCCTTCCGACATCGACCGGTAACGGGTTCCGTCTATCTCTACGCACACCACATCGGGGTTTTCCTCACGAATGGTCTGCTCCACCTGCGTGGCGCTCTCCTCGGAAACGTGTGCCGTACCAACGAGCACAATCTCCCGGTCGCCAAACGTCAGGCGTCTAATAGTCTCTTCACTGCTCATTGTTGCCGCCTTCACCGCCGGGATCCCCCGCGTTGTCCTCATCTTCTGCGCCGCCGTCTACCTCATCCACGCGGGCCGCGCCGCTTTGATCGAGGATCCCACCACGAAACTGTTCCAACTCGAGGGATGATAACCTGTGCACGTGGGAGCGGGGTGAGGTCTTGTCCTCCACTTCGAGCAGAT
>CAZHXC010000181.1:2017-3485 GCA_964536145.1 uncultured Spirochaetales bacterium
GACTGTGCGAGCCTCGGCTGCTCTTCAAGAAGGTAGTAGGTTGCAAGCACAAAGAGGGCCTTGTGCTTCACGTCTGGGTTGTTTTCAGCCGAAATCATGGAGGTGATGTGACCATCGGCTCTCGATTCAAAAAAAAGCCGCGCAAGCCGGTAGTAGAGTGAATCCTGGGGGAAATCGGTTATCGCCTTTTTCAGATATTCTTTTAACTGCGAATCACGTCCTTCCTTCTTATAAGAAAGAGCTATGAGATATGGGTAGAAGTATTCCTCAGATTCCCGCTCGTACGCCTTACGGAGGTAGGTCCTTGCCTCACGAAACCTCCCTTCCGCGTAGAGGATAACCCCAACCGGGGCGTAGAGGTAAAAATAGTCGGGCCTTGCTTCGAGGACTTTCAGATAGTCTTCCACCGCCCGATGAATATGCCCCATTCTGTCGAGGATCCCGCCGCGGAAAACGTAGGCATAAAAAAAGTCAGGATTGATTTCGATTGCACGGTTGAAATCCGCCAGCGCGCTTTCAGGATTGTTCAGATCGAGTAACCGCAACTTGCCGCGGTCAATGTAGTGCCAGTAATTCCCCGGATCAAGCCGAATAGCCTCACTCAGGTCTTCCTCCGCGCCGGAATAATCGCCGCGGTCTCTCCTGGCCCGGCTCCTATCTACATAAGCGAATATATAATCCGGAGTTTGGGAGATTACCTTGTCGAACTGATCTTCAGCTTTCTCAGATTCCCCCTGTCGAATCAGAACATTCCCGTAACCCATCAAAGCCACGATATCTTCCGGGTTCCCGGCGAGTGCTTTTTCAAAGGATTCTGCGGCGGGCTCGAGCAACCCTGCGGCGAGTTGCAGTTCGCCGATGGAAGCGAGGGCGGGGGCATGGTCAGGATCGATCTCAAGGATGGACAGGAGGATTTTCTCCTGCTCCTCGCTTTTACCAAGGGATCCCTCCAATGCCGCCAGGCTGAAAAGGGCTTCAGTATTCTCCGGCTCCTCCTCCAACACTTCTTCAAGCAGCAGCTTAGCCTTGTCAATCCGGCCGGCAAGAACAAGGAGGTTTGCATAGAGTAATTTGTTTTGCGAATCCTCCGGGTCTTCCGAGTAAGCCTTCTCAAAGGCGGCGATTGCTTCGGCCACATTGCCAAGCGCCATCGCCCTGCTTATCGTGGCATATACTTCTTCTTCCTCAGGAGCGGGTTCAACAACCGGCTCCTCTTCCTCAACCGATGGGCCCGGTTCGACGGTCTCCGGCTCTTCAGTTACCGACACACAGGATGAGAATATCAACGCGGATACGATGCCCACTAATCTGAGTGCTGTTGCGTGCGAACGATACGGAATAACCATGCTTTGATCGGCTTTATACCACAACAGCGACCTATTCACAACGGGGCTTACATGTTAGGTTGTGCTATTGATGAAAGCGCAAATTCCACGACGATACTTCCTGATACCAGTGCTCTACGTGC
>CAZHXC010000181.1:3495-6860 GCA_964536145.1 uncultured Spirochaetales bacterium
TACGTGCTGCTCGTCGCGGGACTCCTTACCGCCGAGTTTTCAGGAACCACCAAAGTCGAGGACCGTCTGCAGAATATTTCTATCACCGCGACACTCCCCGCGAGGGCGACAGGAATAGGCGCACCGCAACGGCTGACAATAGACATAAACGGTTTCATTTTTTCGTTCGATGAGAAGAAACCACTCGAGCTGAGGCTCGCTTCAGGGCGTTCGCTGTACGCAAGCCTCTCCGGGTATTCTACAGGCCAGGGGTCGGCCGCGGTTAATTTCGGTGAATTGATAACAATGAAGTTTTTCGGCAGCGGTAATCAAAACCGCATAGAAATAGCAGCCGATCTCAATGAAGCGGCCCTGCTCATCGTACCTTTTTCCTATTCAAACAAGGTTGAGGTTGATGTACTTTCAGGGCTCCCACTTCTTACGGTATCACGGAGAAACGGTCAATCAGCTTCGCCCACCGCGGTGGCGCTTCCCGCGCGCTCGGCCATCGACACGGATAACGGAACGCTTATCTTGAGAAATGATGAGGATGGGTTTGAGAGTATCTACATCGACCGGCTCGAAGGGAATGATCCAATCGCCTTTTGGTTTCAAACGCATCATGAGGATCTCCCCGGACGGTACGATGAGACCCGGAAGAGTTATATTGACGCTTCGTTTCTCGGCTGGACGGAAACCCGTTACTCCACCCCGGCCGGCGCCTGGCGAATGCCTGACACGACATCGCAATTTGATGAACGAATACTTGTGGCGGCTTTGACGGAGGCGACCAAACGCGGTGTTTTCCGGAATACCTACAACGGTTTTCGCAACAGCTTACGGCTGCACACAGACAAATTGACCTTCTTTTCGGCGCCTCACCTCGGCAATATCGTTGAAACCGGCGATGAGATCACGGCGGCGGACTTGGCCACCATACGGCGGGTAGAAGACCTTGTTATTACAGAAAACACCTCCGTCTTTACCATTCCCGCGCTGCTGGCATTTGCCCGTGACAGAGCCCCCACGCCGCTTTTTCAGGATATCGTAGATTTTGCAGCCCGTATCGATCCGGCATCGGTATACCCCCATGACGTGCCCGGGATGCTCGACGTGTACCTGGAGAGCCGGAGCTTTGACGGTCCCTTTGGAGAGGCGTTTGACGGTTTTCGCCTTGCGGTTGATCTGAGCCTCCTGCCGGCGATACATCTAACCGACTACGGCTATTTTCTCATCTCTGCCGACGGCCGGGTAGATGTAAAAGCGAGTTTGCAGGCGGGCAGGGCACTGGAAACACTCGGTAGTGTTGAAGATGCAGGGTTGTACCGTGAGATAGGACGGGAACTCGCTACTTCGGCGCTTCTCCTTGCAGATTCCGAAGGTTTTCTGCCGGCGAAATTGACCGAAGAAAACAACACGATTACCGGAACCGCCGGCACTTTGCGTCCTGAGGAGATATATCCGCTGATTGCCGGAGAACGATACTACCCCAAATACGTGTCACTTACCTCTGAGCTTGGCGAAGGAGCATGGGCCTGGACCTGCGCCGAGAGTTTTACCGCGGAGCAAAACGATTCGCGCACAACAATTTCTTTCGAATATCCCGTTGGCGGTACACACCACTTCATTGTGCGCGGCGTTGAGCCGTTTTCGTTCATGACCTTCTTTGGTATCCGCTGGGTAAGCGACCCGCAGTTTCAGATGTACGGGAGCGGATGGCTCTACGACCCTGCCGAACAGACACTCTACGTCAAGATTACCCACACGAAAGAACGGGAAGAGCTCGTTATCTCATATGAGTGAAACATAACGACTCAATCGTCCGGCGCCGGGCTTCCTACCCTATCAACTGAGCAAGTGAAGATATCCGCAAGCCCATCGCATCGGCTACCTCACTCCCCTTGCCTGACTCCCCGAACCTGTTGAGGGACAGCATGTCCTCAGCTGTTGAGGCGATGCTCCGCCAACCGCTACCTACACCGGCTTCCACGGTAATGACCCGCGCCCCGGGGGGCAGAAGCGACATCTTGAAGGAGGGGTCCTGCCGCTCGAACAGTTCCCTGGAAATCATCGACACAACACGGGCCTTTTTTTCAGATTGAGCCGCGGCTTTTATCGCCAAATCGACCTCTGAACCTGTGGCGACAACAACAACTTCCGGCATTCCGTCACACTCGAGAGCGACATAGGCGCCTTTTTTGCAGTTACTGATCCACTGCTTGTCGCATTTTTCAAACACCGGCAGGTTCTGCCGTGAGAGGATCAAAGCCGTCGGCCCGTCGGTACGTTCCAAAGCCATCAGCCAGGCCACGCTCGCCTCTTCCGCGTCCGCCGGGCGGAGGACCCTGAGGTTTGGTATGATACGCAACGATTCGAGCTGCTCAATAGGCTGATGGGTTGGACCGTCTTCTCCCACAAAGATAGAATCGTGGGTGAATATATAGATGGTTGGCAACTTCATGATGGACCCGAGCCTGATTGCCGGCCGCATGTAGTCCGCAAAAACCAAAAACGTGGCGGAGAAGGCGATAAATCCGCCGTGCAGGGCAATTCCATTGACGATGCCGCCCATCGCGTGTTCACGAACACCAAAGTTGACGGTTCTTCCGGTTCTGTGTTCCTTGCTGAAATCGCCGTAGTCCGGCATCGTTGTTTTATTCGATGAGGCAAGATCAGCTGAGCCGCCTACCAGGTTCCGGACAGCTTTTGCGAGGGCCGTTTGAGCGTTGCCCGCGGCACTCCTCGTGGCCACGGAGGCACCCTTTTCATACACCGGCATCTCGACACCGGCAAGATCCGGCCGGCCGACCGCGGCCCGACCGAAAAATGTGTCCCACTCTTCTTTCAGTTCAGGATGTGCGGACGCCCAGGAGTCAAATGTGCTGTTCCACTCTTCATATGCGTTCCTCCAGCCGTCACGTTTGCCGGCGAAATATTCCTCAGTGCCCGGTGCGATGTAGAACTCCTGATCTTCCGGAATCCCAAGATTCTTTTTTGACGCAGCAACTTCTTCTTCACCGAGTGCCGCGCCGTGGACGCTGCTCGAACCGGCCTTGTTCGGTGCGCCTTTACCGATGACCGATTCTATGAGAATGAGCGTAGGTCTTTCGGTTTCAGCCTGCGCCATACTCACCGAATCCATAATCCCGTCAAGGTCATATGCGCTCACCGAAAGCGTTTGCCAGTTGTACGCCGCAAACCTCGCAAGCACATCCTCGGTAAAAGTCAGATCGGTAGAACCGTCAATGGTAATACGGTTTGCGTCGTAGAATACGATCAGCTTTCCAAGACCAAGATGACCTGCGAGTGATGCCGCTTCAGATGAAATACCTTCCATCATGCACCCGTCGCCTGAGAGAACATAGGTGAAGTGATCGATCAATGTC
>CAZHXC010000182.1:0-6837 GCA_964536145.1 uncultured Spirochaetales bacterium
CCGCCTCTACCACGGCTTCCAGATTCAGCCCACCCGCCAAGTGCTGGATTGGCGCAAATCTGAACTCTACATACATGATATTCTGCGCAGCGAGATCTTCCATGGCTTCATAAGCCACACGGCGTAGGGCCTCCTCTGTCTGCATTACCGATACGGCGACAGAAAACCCCTCGAGGTAGAGCGCTAAGCTCTTGCGATTTGCGCCCCTGTGGAACCACGCTGCAAGCTCCTCAGGATTGTGCGCCGGCAGATCCTTAATGCCTTGCTGATCTGCGAGCTCGATGATAGTTTCCGGACGCATTCCTCCATCGAGATGATCGTGAAGCTCAACCTTTGGGATTTTCCTTGTCATTTCTGCGGTAACCATTGCTCACCTCATGAGAAATATTACCGTATAAAGTATGCTGAAAATCGGGTAAAAGAAAGTAGGATCGAGAATTTAGGCCGTCGGATGCTTGCGCCGGCGAGCGAGGGTTATTCATGAAGATAACAGAACATGAAGGAAAGACCTATTTTACAGGCTGGGCAGGACTCCGGCTGTATTTTCAGGAGCGGCATCCGGAAACCGGGCCGAAAGCTTCAGTGATTCTCATTCACGGATACGCGGAACACGCTGACTGGTTCCTCCCTGTGGCCGACATGCTCCTGGACGCGGGTTTTGGCGTGTTTTCCTTTGACATGCGCGGCCACGGGAGGTCAGAGGGCTTGAGGGGCGATCTCGTGCGTTTCAAGGACCTTGGGCGTGATATTGCCACCTTTGTAGAGTACGTAAGAGAGAGGTCACAGGAGCGAAGGGTGTTCCTGCTCGGCCACAGCCTTGGGGCTTCAGCTTCGGTTTTCTATGCCGGCGGGCAGAACGCCGACATAGACGGGCTCATCACCTCAGGTGTATACGTTGCCGATGCGGAGGGTTACGCGCGCTGGAAGCATATTCTCGGCAGACTGATAGCGCCGTTTCTCCCGGTTTTGCCGATCGAGGACCTCGATGCCGATCGGTTTGCCGAAGACCCCGACGTGGGTGCGCAATACAGAAACGATCCGTTGATATACCACGGCGGCGTGCGGGTGCGGATGGGAATGCACTTTATGGATATGGAGAAGTATCTGGAGGGTCTCTTCGCAAAGATAGAAGTCCCGCTTCTCATTCTCCATGGAAAGAGGGACAGGCTTGCATCAATCGAAGGGAGCCGGAGGCTCTATCGGGAGGCCGCCTCCGAGGACAAGCAGCTTCTGGAAATCGAGAATTGCGGGCATGAAGTGCTCAAGGATTATCCCTGGAAAGAGAACTGCAACCTGATCATCAACTGGCTGAACCAACGCGCGTAAAAAGTCGGCCGAAGAAGGCCGGCGCGACGGGAGTCCGAAAAGCTCAATCGAAGGTGTCGACGGACCGGATATCCTGGCTGACCATGGTGTCTCCGTCAAAGAGAAACTTGCCTTCCAAACGTTCTCCGCGAATTGCACGCGGAATCCAGAGAGCGTCATCCGCCCACATCTCATCATAAGGAATCTTGTCGATGTCACACCAGAACGGATCGGCCTCATCGGTTTCCTCAAGCTCTCCTGAGTAGGCGTAGGCAAAGAACGCCGAACAGTGCAACGAGAGCCCGTCTGCAAACTCAAAGGAGAGATCCACACGCTTCTCGGGGGTGTGGGGCGTTATCCCCACCTCTTCGCGGCACTCCCTCACCACCGCTTCCAATGCGGTTTCCCCCGGTTCAATTCTTCCCCCCGGCATGTTGATCTTGCCGGCGCCGAGCCCTGTCTTCTTCCGTATGAGGAGCAGCTTATCGCCATGGATTATCAGGCAAAGTGCCGCAATCTGATCGGGAGTCCAGTCGTCCCAGTTAACCGCATTGACCTCCCGGCTCTGCGATGCATCGGTATCCACGTACTCCTCCTCTCCTCTGCAATCCGGACAGAGATTGTCGTCATAATACAGTGTGGTTTTGATTGGAAGCGGCGAGCCGCATTGAACGCAGTGCAGTTTGAAAAGAAACAAGGTATTCTTGAATCGTAGCGCCAATAGCGTTGCTACGAGCACGGGCACTGCGAGGAGGTAATCCGGCAGTCCGAAACGGATGATTGTCATTGTGGCAGCATACAGGAGCAGCGCAAAACCGGCAAAGGCGAGCGATGCGGTGCGTTTTCTCTCCCCGTGTTCTATATGCCGCCTCTGGGAAAGGTTGAAGAGAAGCACCACGATGAGCAGGGCGAGGAGGGGTTTTTCTATAAATTGCGCTACCACAACGTCGGCAAAGATAACCGCGCCTGCAGCTATGGTCAAGGCGAATTGGAGCAGGCGTGTTGCTCCGCAGCTTACCCCACAGCTTGCCTCTTGCGCGCAGGCCAAGATAGTATAGCTCCGTGGCACCGGTACCTCACACCGCCGACACGTTCGCTTTTCTGAAGAGCCTCGGTTTCCCGCAGCTTTCGGTCCATCAACCGTTCAATCACTTCGATTTTGTCAGGCCTTCGAGAAGGATACTGGTAATCGGTCCGATGGGTTCCGGCAAAACCGAGTATTCCTCCCGGGTCTGGAGAGATTCGGCGGTTGCACTTAAAAAATCGGAGCAGTTGGCGGTCAGAACCACCTCTTCCGGGGCGGATAGAAGGCAGGTGTTCTTTATCAGGTCACTTCTAGATTCACGACGATTTCCGGAGTATCCGGATGACGCCCTGGCATACAGAGGCGGGTACGTCAGCTGCGGAGAAAGAATAGCCCGTATACGGGATTCCTTTGAGCTTGAAGCGGTTATCGCGGCCAATCCTGATGCGGGAACCTGGATTATAGATGAGGCTTCATTTTACGACGAGCGGCTTGTTTACGTTATCCGGCACGAGTCGGAAAAGCGGGGTCTCATATTTATTTTCCCGACTCTCATTCTTAATTTCAGGAAGGATATTTTCAATCCGACGGCAAGGCTTTTGCTCGAGAATGCAACCGATGTTTTCCCTCTTACCGCCTATTGCGAGCACCCGGATTGTATAGAAGATTCTTTCTACACCTACAGATACTACCGCGTTGACGGGAAGGAGTGCCCGGCGCTCTATTTTGACCCGCTGATAGTCGTGGGAGGGGATACCGAAAGATCAGACCCGACCGAGCCGAATTACTGTACCCGCTGCGACATCCATCACTATCTTCCCGGGAAGGAATACACCTATTTTACCCTGAAACCACTTGCTGAGCGGGCTTCCAAGGGCGATATAACGCAGCTACAGCATGAGGTGGATCTGCTGCACAACAACAAAGAAAAATCGGCGCTCTACGCATCACTTGAATCCGCCGGTGAAATACACCTCAACGCCCTCCTGGTACCTTGCATCGCAGAAAAGGCGCTCATGTACCTCTTTGCGGAGGTGAATCTGATTAGCGAACATCAACTCAGATTGATCGTCGAGGAGATTGGTCTCGACAAGCGCTATATTGAAAAAACACTCGCGGATAACAGGCGACCGGTGGTTTTTGGCTGAATCACCGTCAGGACGATTGAGGCGGTGGCGCCTTTGGTTTGGCGCGCCGCTACCCGCGCCGCGTGGTATTCTTATTCGGTAGCTTTCCAGAAATAGAAATCCCGGTAGCTGTAGACGCGCTTTTCCTTGTCCTCAAAGCGCATGCCTTCGCCAAAGTCACCCAAGTATTTGACGTTGAGCATCCTGTTTGTCTGGAAGTGATACGCGTTGTACCAGTTGTTTACCTTTAGTATCTGTCTCGGTTTCATACGCACTTCACCTTACGGGCGCACCTATCGCACGGCCCGTGTCATTAATATCGAAACATTACGAGGTTTCTGAAGTAGAATATTTACGCAGACTGCAGTTTCGGCCGTCACGACTGCTCTCAATGCTCCAGCGTTCATCTGCCAGATTATCGAGAAAACGGAGATCATGGCTCACAAGAACCAACGCACATTCAACCGTTGACAACACATCTTCAACGCATTCCACCGACAGCAGATCCATGTGGTTTGTAGGCACATCCACTGCCAAAAGATCCGGGGAACGCCGGAGCGCCGCACCAAGCTGCATCCGTTTGCGCTCACCGTGACTCAGGCTCTCCCATCTATCGATCCAATCGGCTTTGATCCCGAGCATGCCGAGGAGCCTTCCGGCTTCACCGCCGAATATGACCCGACCCGTGCCGGGCTCGAGGCGGCCGGCCGCCAGCTTGAGTATCGTGGTTTTGCCCGAGCCGTTTGGACCAACAAGCCCGGTCCAGCCTTTTTCAACGGAGAGATCTATTCCGGTAAAAAGCGTATCCGGCAACGTGTCATAGGTGAAACTGACGTTCTTGAAAACTACTTCATGTGTAACCATGGTGACCTCCGATAGTTGGTTGAGCGAATGGAGGCTCATGACGCCTAACGACTGCAATCAATTGCTGCCGCCTGCAATAATCGAGCAATTGTCATAAGGGCACATCGAAAAACCCACATTTCGTACGAGCACCAAGAACGCAAATCATTACACAATAGGGGTTTTTTGTATGTGCGCGATGCCAAAGCAACGGTTTATAGAGGCGCCCATAAGAAAGGTTGGAGGTAGGCTTACAACTTCATGGTTTCTAGTCCCGTGTTTTGAGAACTATCTTACCAATATTCGAATTGTTTGTCATGCGCGAGTGCGCCGCTTCGGCTTCTTCAATTGGATAGACAGAATCGATGATCGCTCTTATTGATCCGTCGTTGAATCGGCCCCAAAACCGTTCCATCAGGCGCTCTTTGATTTCGACTTTTTCATCCAACGGCCGGTTTCGTAGGGTTGCACCGATCAATCGCAGACGGCGTCTCAGGATCTTCGAGAGATCGATGTCGGCGTCGGTCCCTCCTTAGAGAGAGGAACACAAGCCCGCTCTGCGCAACCTCCGCCGGGGAGCAGGGCACACACCCGGTCGCCCTCCTTCCACCCGGTTGCCTCGCTCCCCGCCCTCACGAGAAACACCTCATAGGCCTGCAAAGGCCGGTCGATAATCAAATATGGGCCTTTTATTGCGGCCGCTCGGGGATTCCCGGAGTTCCAAGCCGGGCTGTATGTTTTTCAATTCCTGTGATATAACTAACAGAAGGATTACAAACGGAATAATTGCTGAATGGATGATAGAGCTTACTACGAAATAGAAGGGGGGCGGCCCCTAAACGGCGAAATTGAAATTTCGGGCGCGAAAAACGCCGCCACCAAGCTGATAATCGCTTCATTGCTTTCGGATGATGTGTGCGTTCTCTCGAATGTGCCGCGTATCAGGGATGTCGAGCAGACGCTCAATATCTGCGATGCCCTCGGATGTACCTATACCTGGATAGACAACTCCACCGTGGAGATAGATTCCACCGGCCTGTCGGAATATCGTATCCCGCTCAAATACAGCGGGGCCATGCGGTCGTCGGTGCTTTTCGTCGCACCGATGTTGAAAAGACTGAAGAAAGCCGACTTGCGGACCGTCGGTGGCTGTAATCTGGGCGTGAGGCCAATAGATTATCACATTGAAGGTCTCAAACGGCTCAATGCGGAAGTGGTGGAAGAAGATCATACTTTTCACTTCACCGCCGACACATTGATAGGATCGATAGTCGAGCTCGATTATCCGAGCGTTGGTGCAACCGAACAACTGATCATGGCTGCCGTGGCCGCCGAGGGGAGAACCGTCATCCGGAATGCCGCTATTGAGCCCGAAATCCAGAACCTTGTCGGCTTTCTTCAATCCATGGGGGCTATCATCTATCAGGACGAGTACCGGACCTGGATTATAGACGGTGTCAGCAACTTCCACGGGAGCTCCTACTGGGTCATCAATGACCGGATGGAAGCGGCATCCTTTGCCTGTCTTGCCGTTGCCACGAAGGGCGATGTGTTTGTGCGCGGGGCCGAGCAGGAACACATGATCACCTTTCTCAACATGCTTAGAAAGGCCGGCGGCGTATTTGAGGTGGATAGATCAGGTATCCGCTTCAAGTTTCAAGACGAGCTCAAACCCGTGATCCTCGAGACAGACGTTCATCCCGGCTTCATGACCGATTGGCAACCGCCCTTTGTCACCATGCTTACGCAGGCTGAAGGAATTTCAATAGTTCACGAGACGGTGTACGAAAACAGATTTGGCTATGTGCAGGCGCTGCTCGATATGGATGCGAAGATCCAGTTGCACAAAAGCTGCCTCGGTAGAAAGCGGTGTAGATTCAGAGACAACCATTTTGATCACAGCGCGATCGTGCAAGGCCCTGCGGACCTCAAAGCGCGTGATATCGAAATTCCTGACCTCCGGGCAGGTTTTGCTTATCTCATGGCGGCACTCATCGCTAACGGGACGAGCAGGATAAGCGGCATAGAGTACGTGAAGCGCGGGTACAGCTCCATTCAGGAAAAACTGGCGGGGGTAGGCGGCTCCATTCTAGAAATCAGCACTTCCCACGATCGAGTGAACGCGTAATATCCGGCGGTACAGTTTGTAGTCATTCGATCGGCGTTGGCGGTATATTGGACTATATGCACATAGCCGGGCTCATCGAAAAGAAAAAACACGCAGAACCATTATCGAGAGACGAGCTCAGATTCTTTATAGACGGCTATGTGACCGGAGAGATCGCAGATTACCAGGCTTCCGCGTTTCTCATGGCTGTCTGGTTCAACGGAATGAATCCGGAAGAAACCTACGAATTGACGGTAGCCATGGCGGAATCGGGTGACAGGATCGATCTCTCCGCAATTCCCGGCATAAAAGTAGACAAACACTCCACCGGCGGTGTGGCGGATACGACAACGCTTATCGTCGCACCCCTTGTGGCGGCCTGCGGAGGAAAGGTCGCAAAGATGTCCGGCCGCGGTCTCGGTCACACCGGC
>CAZHXC010000183.1:0-6797 GCA_964536145.1 uncultured Spirochaetales bacterium
CAACGAGCAGCCGGAAAAACATACGCTCAAAGTCCTTTATTTCGGTCACGCTGCCAAAGGATATGCGCATCCTGTCGCCGTAGGTCGCTACCGCGGCGTTGATTTTCAGCTCGCGAGCCGGGGAAGTGACAAACGTGAACGTTTCCACCTCGGAAGCGATGGAGTCCGGCATTGTTATGCGGCCAAGATTGGTCAGCACACCGGAGTACCGTTTTGGTCCGTAGCGGACGTATCGCGTGTGGAGAATACTGTTTTTTGCGGCGAGGGGCATTCCCCGGATAATGGCGTTACGTTGAGGATTTACATTTCGTGCCATTTGCCGGTTGAGCTTGCGCGTATCCACCTCGACCTGCATGTAATGGTGGACCTGCTCTGTAATCTCTGAGAGAGTGTATTGCCCGAGCCGCAGATCGATCCCCGGTGTTACAAACAGAGAAAAGTTACGCATCGATTTGGAAGGATAGAGCCGACGGAGGTTGACGGGAACTGCAATCCGCAACAGTTTCTTCTGCTTTCGCTTCAAGTGTTCCGGCAAATCGAGATATATCTGCTGCAATACATAGAGATAGATTCCTGCGAGATACTCGGTAACCGAAAATCCCTGTTTACGGGCACGTTCGTGCAGTGCCGATGCAGAACACTCTCCGGTGAGATATGAATAACGGAAAACGTTTCGTATGGGAAAAGGGAGCTGAAATGCAGGCTTCAGCTGAACCGGCTTGGGTGCGTCGGAGGCGTTGTATCTTTGATAGGCATCTTCAAACTCCTCGGGATCCGGTTGCTCTTCCGGATTCATCAGATCACTCCAATCGGTTACTTTCTTCCCTTTGAGCTCGAGATATGATGCGATGAGGGTTTTCAGAAACGTCACCCCGCCCGAACCATCGGTGAGAACGTGGAAAAACTCTACCGCGATCCTGCGTTTGTACGCCATCACGCGGAACAAGTAACCCGCGCTCTTCTCATCCGGAAGGCTTTCACAGGGTGTCCCATCATCAGCCCGGACAGCCACCCGTTCGTCGTGACGCTCGAGGTAGTACCAGAAAAAACCGGCTCGCAGCCGGACTTTATAATAGGGGAAACGGTCGATTACTCTGTCGAGGGCCTTTTGCAGCAATTCCGCGTGAATGACCTCCTTGAAGGTGGCGGTGATCCTGAACACCATCGGCACCTTCTCGGCTCTAATGGCAGGATAGAGGTTTGCCGAGTTATCGAGCTTAAACCATTCACGAGTTATGTTGAGTCTGGAAATCGCCAAAAAAGGTCACTCCGTTGAGACCTGTATTTTATCATAGCCCATCCGGTTGGCATACTCGCGGGTTTGGTGCATAAACGCCTGAAGCCTGGTCTCTATGCCGGTATCTTCCTGCCCATCGTATGCGACGTCTACCCATGGTATACCGTCATGGTCTTTTCTGAAAGCCGGTGCTACCGATGAGACAAAGGTGCCGGGAAGACAGGTAAATGGAAAGATATTCGCATAACCGGAAACACCCTTCTGGGCAAGTCCTACCGCGGTCCCCAGCGCCATAACAGGCTCACCGTCATAATCCTTGTGGATATAGGGTTCGCAAATCTCGAGACATTCCTGTATTTCGATATCGAGCTCCATATCCGTGGCGTGTCGCACCGCTTTATCCAAATTGCGGAGCGTGGCATTCTGCGCAAACATCTGCAGATGTGATTTCAAGAATCCTTTCAGGTCCCGTTTTCGGCGGCTGTCTCGGTCATACCTGTAGGAGAAATAGGCTATCCAGTCCCTGTAGGGAGACATGAGCACCTCGGCGCCAAGCTGCTCGAGCTTGTCGACGAGAAAACCGTTAGCAAAGGGGTTGTTCTTCATATAAATCTCGCCAACCACGCTGATGACAGGCTTCTTATACCCGGGCGTAAGCTCGATAGCCTTGAAGGCGTCCGCCGCTTGCCTCATGACATCGACCAGGTCTTTCCCTCCCCGCTCCAGGGAGGCTTCCATCTCCCGCATATACTTCTGATAGACCCGCTCGGTCTCTCCGGAAACCGACTCGTAAGGAACGCG
Organism: uncultured Spirochaetales bacterium; assembly: GCA_964536145.1. Taxonomy (GTDB): domain Bacteria; phylum Spirochaetota; class Spirochaetia; order ARS1246; family ARS1246; genus JAFGHN01. Next base: position 2,039 of record CAZHXC010000183.1, read on the forward strand.
CTCGCGCATCATCTTTGTCAAAATGTCGGTGGCAACTATGCCCTTCCACGCGGGGATCCAAAACTTGAGGGTATGTCCGCCGGAGAGCTCTACGTATGCGTTGGAGTTGCTCGGTGAGGTGATCTGCACATCGTAGAAACCGAGCCTGTCAAAGATAATCCGTTGCATCTTTCTATACTGCCCGAATCTGCACGGCCCGTTGTGATCCGGCATGAAAAAGGTGGCCCTTTCAGGCTGAAATCCAGGCTCGAGAATCTTCCTCAGGAATGTGCCGGTTGTACATATCATCGGGAAACATTCCTTTGAAGAGGTGTACTTCCGCCCGAGCTCGAGGTCCTCCTCTCCCAACGGCGGGAGCACCGCGGCCGGAGTCCCGCAGCCCCTGGCAGCAGCGGCAAGCGCATAGACCGCCCCGCACATCTCCGGAAAGTATATCGTCCGGTCTTTCACTATGGAAACCAGGGACGGTGCGGTATACTCCTTCTTCTGTTCCACCGGGCCTTTCAGAATCTCGGTGCCACGGACGCTATCCAAAAACGCCTCACAGCGTGTGATCATTCCCGCGTCCGCGCTGTGCTCGTCCACCTCGAGCATCAGACACGGCTTTTCCTTCATCTCCTCACGGACGTAGTGCATGAGAAAGGAGTCGGCCCCGCATCTGAAGTTGCTCAAGTAGATCCCGTGGAGCCCCTTTGTCCGCGCCACGAGCCTGCTCGCCGCCACAACCTTTCTTCCGTTTGGCCAGTACATCATCGGGTACTCGTCAAAGACATACTCATCCTGGAGAGGGAGAAAATCCATGGGAATCGGCAACACATCGAGGTTGATGAGCTTCTCGACGAGGTGCAGGTTCATCTCGGGATCGCCGGTATTATACGCCCTTCCGAAAATCACCGCGGCGTTTTTGTGGGATGAGAGCTCCGACAGGATTTCCCGTCCCCGGCGGAGCTTTGCTTCTTCAAACCCCTGTTGCGCGGCTTTCGCGGCACGGAGAGCCGGAGCAATCTTCTTCTCTATCCCGAATTGGCCGGTCAGGAAATCCTTCAGATCGTTTATAACCACCCTGTCCGAATACCTGAAGTGCAGGGTGGGGACGAGAAGTTTTGCAGTCTGTTCGTCGTTCAGGGCCGATCTGATCATAAACGGATAAGTCTGGATCCACGGACAGTTGTAATTCTCCGTAGGATTGTCCCCGTCCGCCCTCTCGTTAACCACAAAGGGCGCAAAGACATAATCCACATCCTCATCAAAGAGAGACCTCACATGGCCTATCATCACTTCCACGGGAAAACAGGTCTCTGCAATCAGGTTCTCGAGAGAATCCGATACGAGCCTGCGGTCCGACTCCCTCGAAAGCACAACGCGGAAACCGAGCTTGTCGAACAACGTACGCCAGAAGGGAAAAGAATCATAGAAAAGCGAGAGTCCCCGTGGAAATCCGATGGTGGTCCGGGTATCCTTTGGTTCGGGTGCGTAGTCTCCCATGAGCATACCGATCCGCTCTTCAAACAGGTTGGGAATGCCCTCGCCACGGCCCTTCCTCTCCTCCACTTCCCACCGTTCGCACCGGCCGCCGTAGTAGAGGGGTTTCTTCTCGTCCTGTATGCGGATCCTCCGTATTTCGCACTGGTTGGCGCAGCTCTTACAGGTGAACCTGTCCGTCGTATAGGGGATTTTGCTGATATCGAAACCTTTGAACCTGGTTTCCGTGCCGTCTGTTACCGCATCACGCGCAAGCATCGCCACACCGATAGCCCCGGTCACATCGTAGTGGGGCGGGACGGTTATCTTTTTTCCGGTCACTTTTTCGAATGCCGATACGACCGATTCATTGTTTGTCACCCCGCCCTGAAAGAAGATGTTCTTCCCGACGCGCCGCGGCCCCACCACCTTCTGGAGATAGTTCTCCACGATGGAATATGCAAGCCCGCCCACGAGGTCCTCTTTCACAACACCCTTCTGCTGATGCGAGTTCAAATCTGATTCTATAAAGACGGTGCACCGGTTCCCCAATCTCGCCGGAGCTCCTGAGGAAAACGCTAAGTCCGCAAACTCATCCCGGATGCTTATGCCGAGTTTTTCGGCCTGCTCCTCGAGAAACGACCCGGTACCCGCCGCACACGCTTTGTTCATCTCAAAGTCTACGATGATTCCCCGGTCTATGCTGATGTATTTCGAATCCTGCCCGCCTATCTCAAAAATCGTATCCACCGTCGGGTCGAACTTGATTGCCGCGGTGGCCTGGGAGATGATCTCGTTCCTGATCGTGTCTGCGCCGATAAAATCACCGGTGAGATAGCGCCCTGATCCGGTGGTCCCGGCGCCCTTCACGCGTACCTTCCGTCCAACTTCATCATAGATTTCGGCAAGGCCGGTGCGGATCGCTTCGAGGGGCTTTCCGGCGGTAGGCAGGTAACGCCTGGCGATCACCCGGTCCTCATCGTCTATCAACACCACGTTCGTACTCAACGATCCGACATCGAGGCCGAGATATACGTCAACCGGCTTTCCGTTGTCGATAGCAAAGACTTCCTTGTGGATATCGCTCCGGTGCTTTTCGAGAGGCGGGTGGCTGTGGTTTTCGCTTCCACCGGTCTCGAGATACGCATCGAGGGGGTCGAGGCCTTTGTACGGTTGGTCGCCGTCATCGGGATTATCGAGAAGATGGAACAACGCACCAATAGCGCCCATGGAGGTGTGGTACTCGGGGATAATCAGTTCAGCTTTGCTGAGACCGAGGATCTCCCTGAACGCCCTTACCATGCCGGCGTTGGAGGCTACACCGCCCTGAAAGATAATCGGTGTTTCCAATTCCTTCCCGCGAGCAAGGCTCGACTTGAAGTTCCTCGCAACGGCAAAACAGAGTCCGGCGACGATGTCGTGTACCGGTGTGGCAATCTGCTGGAGATGGATCATATCGCTCTTTGCAAAGACGCTGCACCTGCCGGCTATCCTCGGCGGATCTTCCGATTGCAACGCGAGCTCGCCAAACTCGTTTTCGATTGAAACGTTTATGCGCTTCGCCTGCTGATCGAGAAAGGAGCCGGTACCGGCGGCACAGATGCTGTTCATCGAAAAGTCGCTCAGGCGGGAGCGGCCCTCTAGTCCTTCGGGTCCCATGAATATGAGCTTTGAATCCTCACCGCCCATCTCGATGACCGTTCTTGCCACAGGGTATAAACGAGATACCGATGTCGATTGCGCGACAATCTCATTCACAAACCGGCCGCCCAACAGTTTTGCACCTAAACTTCCCCCGGTCCCGGTAAAGGCAATCGAACCGATTTGAATTCCCCTGTCAGTGATCTCTGTAAGTATCTCCCTGAGCAGACGGAAGGGCTTACCCCTGCAATAGTCGTAGCGGCTCTCGATAATTTGTTTGTCATCATCCATGAGAACCGTATTGATGGAAATCGAACCGATATCAAAACCAATGTGGTGTGTCATACTTTTCTACGCCGCCATCATGATAAATTGTTGTCAGCAGTTATACTGATAAAAACAGTAATATAGAATATTCTATATTTCGATTTAACGCAATTCTCGCTAAACTACGAGTTGTTGCGGCCGGAATCGTAGGTTCTGATCTTTTTCATCACGTTGCCTTCCGCTTCTTCCCAGATCTCCTGAATCGTCTCGTCAAAGAAACGATACACCCGGTCTTCGAACCCGGTCTTTTCGAGCCGGTTCCAGAACCTGCCCGCAAACTCCTCCTGGTCTTTTCCATACAGGTGATATGAATCAGCCTGCCAGTTGAGTCTGCCGATCTGTACCGGTGCTCCCAACCGTTTCTCCAGGGGATCGGCAACCAAGAGCCGGGTGAAATGGGTGAGGCCAAACATGTTCATAAAGCTCGCTCCCCACGCGTCGTTGCTGCGAAACCTGACATTCGTGGAGAGTACCCAGCTCTCCTCATCCTTCAGCAGCCTATACCAGATCGATTGAAGACATGGCGGGTCATATACGTCAAAATCCATGAAAGGCATCCAGGTGATCATCTGCGCCTGACGGGAGTACGGCTGCTTTGAAAGCTTGCAGAGGATCCGCTCGATCTGATCAATCCCCGTACCCGGAGCGCCTTTACGACCCGGTGTGCTCGCATCCGTGGACTCCTTCCAGGTTCCCCAGTCCGCAAGCCGCTGATGATAGGTGTACTCCCACCGGGTGTCGCTCTCATCGTCCATATTCTTTACCCAGTGGTCTTTCCCACCCAAAAGCTCGATCACATATTCCCTGAGCTCCTCGATACCACCCGGAAAGGCTTTGTGAATCATCGGATCACTGAAGGGGTTGTGAACGGTGATATTCATTGTGGCGTCTATGGAAGCCGGATCGCCGTCCCTGTCGTACTGCGTCTGTATACTCACACCCTTCTCATACAGTGCTATCAACGCCCGTTCGTAGGCTTCCGCTAACGACGCGCCCTCCACATGGAGAATAGGTATATCCTTCATGAAATCTCCCGCTGATTTGAGTTTTGTTGCCGGCATTCTCTCATACTGCGGCCGGGAACGTAAATGATTACACGAGAGAGCTTTTTCGTATATGCCGGATGCCAAAGCAACGATTTACAGAGGTGCCCTTATGAACGAAAGACAGCCATCTTTACGCCCTCTGCGAACTCTGCGAGAAATATGGAGTGATCTCCGAGATATCTTTACCTACAATTTGACATCGCTCGCCAGATTTAAAGCAATTCCAAATGTGGCGTAATATGTTGCTCATGGGAGGAAATCATGTACCGAACGCATCGGACTCT
>CAZHXC010000184.1:0-1254 GCA_964536145.1 uncultured Spirochaetales bacterium
TGCAAATGGGGGAAATAGGGCTCACCGAAAAATCGGAATACCTGAAAGAGCGTCTGGAAGCGTTGATTTGAGCGAAAAACGAACCATAAAAAGCTACGTCATTCGCGGCGGCAGGCTAAACGAAGGGAGAAAGAAAGCCCTCGAAGATTTGTACGCTACCTACGGTCTCCGCTTTTCCCGGGAACCGATACAGATTCAATCCTTGCACCCGTGTTCAGGACCGACGGGGAAAGTCTTTGTTGAAATTGGGTTTGGTGTTGGTGATGCAATCATACCGCTTGCTGAGGGAGATCCTGAGAATCTCTATATAGGAGTGGAAGTGTTTCCTGCCGGGGTTGCTACGGTGCTGAAGTGTATTCATGACCGTGCAATCAGAAATGTTCGGGTAATCATGCACGATGCGGTGGAGGTGGCTGAGCATATGCTGCCGGACGCCGGGGTAGATGGATTTCATATTTTTTTCCCGGACCCGTGGCCTAAAAAAAAGCATCACAAGAGGAGACTCATCAGCAAAAGCTTTGTCTCGCTATTGGCGCGGAAGCTGAAACCGGGCGGATATCTGTTTGTGGTAACCGATTGGGACGATTATGCCCGGCAGATTTGCGAGGTATGTTCGGCGTCAGAAGAATTGCATTCGGCTCAGGCGCCATTTGCAGGACGTCCTGTTACGAGGTATGAGCAGAAGGCCAAAACACGGAATCACGCAATCCACGAGCTCATATATACAAAAACACGGTAACTATCTGCATAAAAAATACACAAGTCCACCGAATTATGCAAATATATACTTGACAAATGCATAAATATGCATATAGTGGTCTGTACATAGGAGAATTGATGAACGGCACAGATTCCACATTTTTGGAAAAGTATGCTCCACAGATACTCAATCACGTTGGGTTTTCAGAAGAAGCCTACGTCAAACATAACGTAAAGCGTGGCCTGCGTAACGAAGACGGCAGCGGTGTTGTCGTCGGGTTGACGAATATTGGGGATGTACACGGATATATTGTCGATGAAGGAAATACGGTTCCGGTGGAAGGCCGGTTGCGGTACCGCGGATACAGTATTTCGGAAATCGTCAAGGGATTTCAGGCGGAAAACCGTCACGGCTTTGAGGAGATCTGTTTCCTGCTGTTATTTGGGCATCTGCCGAGCTGGGTTGAGTTGAAGGAGTTTAGGTCGGTATTGAGTAAGCGGAGAACGCTTCCTGATAATTTTACTGAAGATGTCATGCTCACCGCCGCAAGTCCG
>CAZHXC010000184.1:1264-6787 GCA_964536145.1 uncultured Spirochaetales bacterium
TTCTGGCGCTCTATGCCTATGATGAAAAGGCTGAAGACAGAAGCTTTGAAAACATCTACGATCAGTGTATCAATCTCATCGCGAATTTCCCAACGCTGGTAGCGTATGCGTATCAGGGGAAGCGGCACAACTACGACGATGAAAGCCTCTACATACACAGGCCGGACCCCAATCTCGACACCGCTGAGAACTTCCTCAACCTGATTCGTCCGGAAATGACCCATACCGCCCTCGAGGCGGAGCTTCTCGATCTGTGTCTGGTTCTTCATGCTGAGCACGGGGGAGGGAATAACTCGGCGTTCACCATTCGGGTTGTCTCATCAACCGATACAGATACCTATTCCGCGGTTGCCGCGGCAATCGGTTCCCTAAAGGGCTCGCGTCACGGCGGTGCAAGCATGAAAGCGAGAGAGATGGTACGGGATATCGAGAGACATGTTGGCAAGGTCGACGACGAAGATGAGGTTGGCGCCTATCTGGAGAAGATCCTTAACAAAGAAGCCTTTGACCGGTCAGGCCTTATCTACGGACTGGGTCACGCGGTGTATACCCTTTCGGATCCCAGGGCGGTACTTCTCAAGGAACGTGCCCGCCTGCTTGCCTCACAGAAGGACCGGACCGATGAGATGGAGCTCTACGAGACCATTGAACGGGTAGCGCCGCATGTTTTTTCCAGACTAAAGAATACCACAAAAAAAGTAGCACCAAACGTCGATTTCTTTTCCGGGTTTGTCTACAGTCTCCTCGGTATATCGGAAGAGCTGTATACGCCGATATTCGCTATTGCACGCATAGCGGGGTGGTGTGCGCACTGGATAGAAGAGATAATGTACGGTGGTAGAATTATACGACCTGCCTACAGAAACGTTTCCGAGAAACTGGAGTACGTAAACATTTCCTCCAGATAGCAGCAACGGTGCGGCGGTTTTTTATTCCGTCGCACCCGCCCGCCGGTTCAACATCAGGCGTGCTGTTCCGCCAATTCCTTGGACGCTGCTATGACGTCGTCGGCTATCTTTCCGGAAATTGGGTTATAGTGGCTGAACTCCATCTCAAAGGACGCGGTACCGGAGGTAATCGATCGTAAGTCTATCGAATACCTCAGAAGTTCCGCCTGAGGCACCTGTGCATCAATTTGTGTGATGCCTCCGCCAACCGATTCTTGCCCGAGTACTCTGCCGCGCCTGGAGCTCAAATCCGAGAGAATGTCACCAACGTATTCTTCATTTGTGAACACCCGTAAGTTCACGATCGGCTCGAGAAGTACGGGCTTCGCTTTCTCCATAGCCGACATCAAAGCGCCTTTTGCCGCCAGCTTGAAAGCCATCTCAGAGGAATCTACAGGGTGCTCTTTGCCGTCAACGACAACGGCGCCGAGGTCAACAACGGGGTAACCTGCAAGAATACCTGCCTGCATGCCCTCAATGATGCCTTTCTCTACGCCGGGGATATATCCCCTTGATATCGCGCCGCCTTTGATTGCATTTTCAAACTTGTACTGCTCTCCTCGTTCGAGCGGAGCGATTTGCAGGACGACTCTTCCGTACTGGCCGTGGCCACCGGTCTGCTTTTTGTGAGTATATTCAGCGTCTGCAGACTTGGTGATCGTTTCCCGGTACGGAACGCGTGGAACTTTTGTCTCGATTTCGATTTTCTGTTGCTCCTTGATTCTATCAAGAATCATATTGATGTGGAGCTCACCCATTCCGGAGATCACCGTTTGCTTGGTTTCTGTGTTGTAATCAATCGTAAAAGTCGGATCTTCTTCCGCCGCACGCTGCAGGAACTGATTCATCTTGTCTTCGTCGTTCTTGTTTGCCGCAAATACCGCGAGCGAGTGTACCGGCTGGGGCATCCGAAGCGGCTCATACATAACGATCGAATCAGACGAACAGAGTGTATCCCCGGTTGTCACGGTATCGAGTTTTGTGAGGACCCCGATATCGCCGGCGGCGAGAGAAGTGACGTCTACAAGTTTCTTGCCGACAATCCTGTATAGCTTTCCGACGCGTTGTTTTGTGCTCTTATCAGCGTTGAACAGATCCGTATCAGGTGTCAATTGGCCGGTAAATACCTTGACATAGGACATCTTCCCGGAGAATTGGTCGATGCTGGTCTTGAAGCAGAAACATGAAGGGGTACCGTCGCTGTTTATTGATACTTCCTTCTCCCCTCCATCGGCATCTTTTGCTTTCTCGATTTGGCCCGCTGGAGAAGGGGCGGTGGAAGCCAAAAAATTGAGAAGCGGTGTGACGCCGCTCGACAACTCGGCCGCTCCGCAAAAAACCGGCACAAACTTGTTGGTCGCAAATGCAGCGGAGAGACCCTGCCTGATCTCCTCCTCGGAGAGAGTCTCTTCTTCGAAATATTTTTCCATCAGGGCATCATCACCTTCCGCTGCGGACTCTATGAGCGCCCCGCGATATTCGGCGACGGTGTCTTGCATGTCATCAGGTATTGCGGTTGCTTTTTCAGGACCCGACTCTGGCACGAGATACGCCTTGTTTTCGATAAGATCGATAACACCGGTGTATCCCCCGCTTCCTCCAATCGGAATCGTCAAAGGCACGAAGGTTGCCGAGGCAAACTTTTCCCGCAGGTCCGCTACAGGCTGATCAAACTCAGCGCGTTCCGCATCGAGCTTGTTGATGAAAACAACCCTCGGGAGATTTCTCATGTCGAGCCTGCGCCACAGTTTAACCGTCTCGATCTGGACGCCTTCTTTGGCTCCTACCACAACCACTGAGGACTCGGCGGTCCTGAACGAGGCGACAACCTCCCCTACGAAATCGGAAGCGCCGGGGGTATCCATGACGTTCAGAAGAGTGGTATCCGCTTCTACATAGCCGAGTGCGAGGTGGATGGAAGAATTTCTCTCAATTTCTTCATCCGTATAATCACTTACAGTTTTTCCGGAGGCCACTTTCTCAGGACGTGCTATGGCGCCGCCGGAAAAAAGAACATTTTCAAAGAGAGTGGTCTTACCGGTACCTCCATGTCCAACTATGGTGATATTTCTGATGGCATCGGTGTCGAAGCTCATGGTATCTCCTCTCACATTATGTATGGGATGAAGGTAAAATATAAATTTTTAGGTGGAAGCGTGTCAATATGAGAAAAATCGCGGAATACGGTCCGATACCGATGGCTGCGTTCGATTACAACCCGCCTTCCTTCTTTCTAAAGTGAGAGAACTCCATCGCAAAGGTACCCCTTCCCTGAGTAATGCTACGGAGCGCCGTCGAGTAGCCGAACATTTCAGCGAGAGGCGCGAGAGCACGTATGTGATCGGTCACCGACCTGTGTTCAAGACTCTCTATGGTACAATTCCTCGAAGTAAGATGGCTCATTACCTCCCCGACAAAATCCTTGGGCACCATGATATCAACGTGCATCACCGGCTCGAGAAGTACCGGGTCCGCCTTCCTGCAGGCGGCATCAAGGCCGAGAGAACCGGCGGCTTCAAAGGCGATAGCCGTCGACTGCACCTGGTCATATTCGGCGTCTATCAGCGCCGCCTCCACGTCGTACAGCGGATAACCGTACATGATGCCTGATGAAAAAGCCCCGGTTACCCCGCGTTCGACGGCATCGATGAGCTCACGGGGAAGCTTCTCTGCGCTGAGCTCGTTTGAAAAGCGGTTACCGCTGCCGCGTTCAAGCGGCGCTACGCGTAAGGTAATGACGGCGCTGTTGTCTTTGCCGGCAAGAACGCGGTGATACTTCTCTGTGTGCGTCACGGTTTTCGTAATCGACTCCCGGTAAGTCACCTGCGGCTTGCCCACATGTGCGTCTACTTTGAAATCATGTACTATCCTCGTTACCAGTACATCGAGGTGAAGCTCACCCATCCCTGAAATCACTAACTGTCCCGTCTCTTCATCGTCCTTCAACGAGAAAGTCGGGTCCTCCATTTTGAGCAGGCCGAGGATATTCTTCAACTTATCCATATCCGCGAGGGTCTTCGGTTCTATTGCAACCGAGATGACCGGTTCGGGAAAATGCATGCGCTCGAGGATTACCTGGCGGGCTTCGCTGCCAATCGTATCTCCGGTTTGAGACAGCTTAAAGCCGATCGCAACCGCGATATCGCCGGCAGAGACGCTGTCGAGCTGTTCATAGCGATTGGAGTGCATCCGCAGGAGCCTTGTGATCCGCTCCTTCTTCTTTTTATCGATGTTGTACACCGCGGAGTTCTTCTTGATACTTCCTGAGTAGACCCGGATGAAGGAAAGATTGCCGGCTTCTCTGTCGGTCTGAATCTTGAAAACCAGGGCAAGAGGCGGCGCCTTTGGATCCACAGGTACCTCGACGGTTTCTTCGTTCTTTGCCAGAATACCCTGGATCGGCGGGACTTCCACAGGGGAGGGCAGAAAGTCGATAATCCCCGAGAGAAGCGGTTGCACTCCAATATTCCTGAGCGATGAGCCGACGTATACCGGTGTAAAGGAGCGCGCGATTGTACCTTTCCGGATCTCAGAAAGGAGCAATTCCTTTGGTATTTCCTTTCCTTCGAGGTAGAGTTCGGTAATCTCGTCCGAATGATGAGAGAGCGTGTCGATCATTTTTTCCCGCCACTCGTGGGCGTAGTCCGCTCTGGATTCATCGATAGGCCGATAGGAAAACTCGGTGCCAAGGGTCTCCTGATCCCAGGTTATCTCCTGCATTGTAATCAGATCGATCACGCCGGAAAACTCAGATTCAGCACCGATAGGCAATTCGAGTACCAACGGATTGCCGGAGAGCTTCTCTCTGATCTCTTGTATTACGTTGAAAAAATCGGCGCCGATGCGATCCATCTTGTTTACATACGCCAGCCGGGGAATGTGGTACTGCTCGGCCTGTCCCCAGACGGTTTCGGATTGCGGCTCAACACCACCCACCGCACAAAAAACGCCGATGGCGGAGTCCAGCACACGCAGCGAACGTTCAACTTCCGCGGTGAAGTCCACATGACCCGGTGTGTCGATAATGTTGATCTGGTAGTCCTTCCAGAAACAGGTAGTTGCCGCCGAGGTGATGGTGATACCCCGGTTTTGTTCCTGTTCCATCCAGTCCATGACCGCTTCGCCGTCGTCGACTTCACCTATCCTGTGACTTTTTCCCGTGTAGTAGAGAATTCTTTCGGTAGTTGTGGTTTTGCCGGCATCTATGTGAGCGATGATGCCGATGTTTCGTATTTTGTGTAAATTCATGATCGATGCCTCACCTGGAAAAAAAACGGCCGTCGGCTGACGACCGCATACTCATAATAACAAAAACAAGATGGGTTGAATAGCGTTATCGCTGTTTGCCGGAGGGCAATCGTACCTCGAAGCGACATATTCGTTCTCGCACACTGAACTTCGGAAGCCCGGCCGTTTCGCACGTTCATCTACCAGTTTTGCACTGTTGAACGATGTTCAAAACAAGCCTTTTTACGTTGACCTTATGAGCTTGTTTATGCTATTTTCTGCCCCACGGGCGATTAGCTCAGTTGGCTAGAGCGCCTGCCTTACAAGCAGGAGGGCGGCGGTTCAAGTC
>CAZHXC010000185.1:0-6783 GCA_964536145.1 uncultured Spirochaetales bacterium
TCACGAAAGTTTAACAGAAGCGTCTTATGTTCGTCGCGCCGGTATGAAATAACTCACCGGAGAGCAAAAGCGCGATTGTGAAGCCGGTTTTTTTTGATAATCAACAACGCCCTAACAAAAAGCTAACAAATACTTAACAGCATAGAGTCAAAGTCAGCGAAACTAAAGGGATAAACGATGGCAGATTACAAGATAGAAACAAAAAATATGGATCTCTACTATGGGGATTTCCACGCGCTCAAAGATATTTCGTTGGGGATGAAAGCGAACAACATCACCGCATTTATCGGCCCGTCAGGATGTGGAAAATCTTCGTTCCTGAAGACCATAAACAGAATGAACGATCTGGTTCCCAGTGCAAAGATTGATGGGGCGCTTCTCTACGACGGGATAGATATCTATAAACAGGTGGATATTATCGAGCTTAGAAGAAAAATCGGGATGGTATTCCAGAAACCGAACCCCTTTCCTATGAGCGTTTTTGACAACATCGCCTACGGTCCAAGGGTGCACGGGATCAGAAACAAGAATAAATTGCAGGAGATTGTCGAACGAAGCCTGGTCCAGGCTGCCTTAATTGATGAGGTGAAAGACCGGCTTGATGAACCGGCATTGTCGATGTCCGGTGGGCAACAGCAGCGGCTCTGCATAGCGAGAGTCCTGGCGGTCGAGCCGGATGTCATCTTGATGGACGAGCCTACCTCCGCCCTCGATCCGATATCAACCGCAAAAATCGAGGACCTGGTTCTTGAGCTGAAGAAGGACTACACGATAATCATTGTCACCCACAACATGCAGCAGGCCGCCCGTATATCGGATACTACAGCCTTTTTTCTCCTCGGCGAGATCATAGAGTCGGGGTCGACAAAACAACTCTTTGTCAAGCCGACAAAAAAAGAAACTGAAGACTATATCTCGGGGCGGTTCGGTTAGTCCGACTCGCAGATTGTCATTAAGTCGAGCAAGTAGAACTTCAGCAACAGATTGCTACACGTACGCAAAGCGTTTCGAATCTAATGAATATCTAACATGCCTTTCACAATATATTGACATCAACACCCGACATTGGTGCCACATAGATACGGAGACGTGTCTAAAAAAACTCATGGAGGTAGTAATGAAAAAAGCATTAGTACTTGTTGTAATGGCTCTATTGGCTACCGGCACAATTTTTGCCGGTGCGCAGGGAGAAGCTGCTGAGGATTCCGGTTTTTCTGGTGATTTGGCGATGGGTGGTTCTACGACCGTGGCTCCGATCATCGACGTTGCTCTTGAAGCTTTCGAAGAAGATCAACCGAATGTGGATGCTACATACGCTTCCGTCGGATCTTCCAACGGAATCGCCGGCGTGAAAGACGGCGTCTACATGATCGGTGGATCATCAAAATCGGAAAAAAAGAACAGAGATGCCGGTGTATATCCTACAAAGATCTGCATTGACGGTATCGCCTGTGTTGTAAGCGCAAATGTTCCTATTGACGATTTTTCCCGCGATCAGATCACCGCAATTTATGCCGGTGAGATTACCAACTGGAGCGAAGTTGGCGGTAACGATGCTGAAATCGTAGTGTTGAGCCGTGATGAAGCTTCAGGTACCTACGACACGTGGGAAAGCTTTACCGTGAAATCCGCCGGGGTTGATTTTCGCGACGGCATGATCGTCGTTGTTTCCAATGGTGACCTGGCTTCCAAGCTGGCCACCACCCCCAACGCTATCGGCTACATCGGTGCGGGTTTTATCTCTGAGATTGGTGACGCAAAGGTCGTAACGGTGGATGGCGTGGAGCCCAACGAACAGACCATCAAGTCATTTGAGTATCCCTATTCCCGGTATCTCTACCTGGTAACCATGGATGAACCTGAAGAGGGTTCTCTCGAAGCATACTTCATCAACTGGCTGAAGACCTCCCGAGAAGGCAGAAAGGCCATTGCCGACGTCGGGTACTATCCGCTTGACATGTAAGCGCTTCGGTTAAGTTGTTATTCAATCCCGCCTTTGCGGCGGGATTTTTTGATTCTTAATAAAACCCTAACAGAAATCTAGTGTAGTGGCGGAGTACCAGCGTATACCGGTTGAGGAGCGTTAAGTGGATCGTCGCGAACAGGCAGAACGGCTCAAGATAGAGAAACGTAAGCAGCGAGAGAAGGCCATAGAAACTATGCTTATGATCAGCGCGTCGGTTGCGATCATCAGCGTACTTTTTATTATCTTTTTCATTTTTTTCGAAGGGCTTCCACTTTTCAATGTTACCACATTATGGGAGTTCTTTTTCTCGATTGACTGGTCTCCAACGGCTGATGTGCCTTCCTACGGAATTGGCGCATTTATTCTTGGCTCGATTTACGTAACGCTGTTGGCATTGCTCATTTCTGTACCGATTGGTGTTTTCGCCGGCATTTTTCTGGCTGAAATCGCCAAGGGCAAGACCGCCTCGATTCTGAAAAGCGTCGTTCAACTCCTCGCGTCAATTCCTTCAGTGATTTACGGCATCTTTGGTGTGGTGATACTTGCTCCGATAGTGAGGACACTTTTCGGCGGTTCGGGATTTTCCATGCTTACCGCCGCCATCATCCTGGGGATTATGACGCTCCCTACGATTATATCGATAACGCAAGTTTCGATACGCGCCGTGCCAAATGAGTACAGAGAAGGATCTCTTGCCCTGGGGTCTACAAAATCGCAGTCGATCGTGAAGGTACTGCTTCCCGCCGCCAGGTCTGGTATTGTCGCGGGAATCGTCCTGGGTATGGGGCGTGCTATCGGAGAGACTATGGCCGTGCTTATGGTTGGAGGAAACGCGCCAAACCTCTCAAAGGGGCTTACCGACAGCGTGCGGACCTTGACCATGAACATCGTCACCGACATGTCCTACGCGGACGGTTACCACATGACTGCCCTGTTCACCACCGGAATTGCGCTGTTCATATTTATCCTGGCAAACAATATTACGGTGCAGCTTATCATACGACGTTCCAAACTGCTCGACGAGGTGTAAGACCGATGAGTAATGCAACGGACAACGCGAAAAAAATCACTAAGCTTGCACCGCAGACAATCAGAAACAAGAGGAAGGACAAGGCGTTTAAAGGCCTCTTATGGCTCGCAGTGGGAATCACGATGTTTTTTCTCGCTTTCATTGTCGTCTATATTCTAGCCCGTGGCATTTATTACAAGAATGAGGTAACCTACGACGTCACCGATTTTCAAGAAGAACGCATTATCGTTGATCCTGCAGATGAGCAGTTCGTATACCTTATCGTGCACAAAAAAATCAGAGTAGACGAACTGGATATTCTTACAATCAACAAAATCTTTAATGGCTACGAGTACGAGTGGGCCAACTACTCGGGCCAGGACATCGACATGGTAGTGTACACCTACAGAAATCCAGGCGATATCTACCGGGACGCGGTAGAAGCGTTCTTGAATCCGGATGATAGCTTCAGCGAATACACAGAGTTTGTAGACTCAGAACAAGAGATGGTTGAGCGGGTCGCCAATACGGTCGGGGGATTTGGGTATATCGATGCAGACACCGATGTATCGCTTGACGGAGTGAAAACGGTCAAGCTTCGCCGGATTGTGGTGGGCGCAAATCCACGGGTAACTGCTCTCATAAAGTCGGAGGTTACAACCGAAACCGGCGAAACCATCTTGGTTGGGCAGCGGCTCAATTTCATACGGCAAAGCGATGTGGAGCCGTTGTTTGCCGGGAGATATACAAACTGGCGGGAGCTCAATGGTGCCGATCAGCCTGTTATTCCGGTTATCAATAGAGATCCGGACAGCTGCAGTTATCATTTTGTGCGGAACTTCCTTGGAGAGGATTTCCTAACAGGCGGAAACGCGATATACGTTTCATCTTCTGAAGAGTTTTACGAAACCCTGCGGACAACCGAAGGAGCGTTTGCACTCTGTACGTATACCGATATGACGCAACGGGGACTGGAGCCGATTCCTGTCAAGAGGATTGAGAGGGGGTTCAACATGAGTCTGCCTTTCCTCTTCCAGGAGAGTAGAAAAGCCGGGGCAGCGGGCGGTATCAGGGATATCATAATCAATACGATTGCGTTGATTGCCTTTACACTCGCTATAGCTACGCCGCTTGGTGTATGTGCGGCAATATATTTTGTGGAGTACGCAAAGCAAACGCGATTTGTGGAGATACTGCGTTTGGGTACCGATACGCTGAATGCAATTCCGTCCATCATCTTTGGTTTGTTCGGTTACCTCGTCTTCGTACAGATGCTGAGCTTCAGGATGGGGCTGCTGTCCGGTGCTTTGACCATGACGATGATGATCCTCCCGACGATCATCAGAACATCGGAAGAAGCGCTCAAGGCGGTTCCGGTTTCCTTCAGGGAGGGTTCTCTCGGTCTTGGGGCGACAAAATGGCAGACGGTGACGCGGATAGTCATACCTGCCGCCGCACCGGGTATTCTCAACGGTGTTATCCTGGGAATGGGCAGGGTAATCGGTGAAACCGCGGCACTGATGTTCACCATGGGAATGGGTGGAGATCTCGTGGGTTTGTTTACCGCCGCCCGTACTATGTCGGTGCACCTCTACTACATCTTCAGCGAGGGGATCTCGAAGGACCGGGCGTTTGCCACCGCTGCAATACTCATCATTATCGTTCTATTGATCAACTATGCCACAACTCGGCTTGTGGCAAAGATGAGCGCCATGTCCGGCAGAAGCGAGGAGTAGGGCGGACCGGCTTTGCCGCTCTTTACAACCAACCGATAATATCGTAAAGATCTGGTATGATTCCAGGTGTGCGGTTCCCAATATATATATTTCTCATCGTGTTTTTTGTTTTGCTATTGTTGCCGAACCAAGTATCCGCGCATCCTCACATGTTCCTTGACGCCGGTGTGACGGTGCGGGCGAATGAACAGGGGGTTACCGGTATTGTTGTAGAATGGGCGTTTGATGTCTGGTTTTCCGCGTCGATTTTGATGGATTTCGACTTCGATAACAATGGGAAGTTTGACGATTACGAGACATCTGAAATCTACGACCTTGCGTTTTCAAATCTCATCAATTACGACTACTTCACCTATTTTACCGTAGAAGGTGAGATGATACCGGCTATGGAAGTAACCGATTTTTCAGTCCGGGCCGAGAACGACACATTAATCTATACGTTTTTTATTCCCTTCCCGGTTCCTTTTGAGGACGGCGCGGCCGAGTTTTCGGTAGCGGTATACGACGAGACCTTCTTCTGCGATGTCGCCTATGTCGAATCTGAGACCGCACGATTTGAGGGACCGGAGAACGTACAGATGGATTACACTATCGGCGTTGACAAGGGAATCACCATAGAGTACGACAACGCGATTGTGGGAAACGGCAGAAGCGGTGAGGTGTACACTGGCATCTCCCATCCTGACAGCATACGGGTTTTACTCAAAAAATGAGCCGAGTCTCCACATGCCGCATCGTTTTGATGCTGCTTTTCATATTTCTCCTCATGTGCGGGTCAGCGGTTGCTCAGGTCAATCCGCTTCTTACCCCGTCAAAGGAAAGCGAGAAAAAAACTCCTGAAACCGGAGCGGATAATCCCGGGCGGTGGTACAGAAACACAGAAGTATACAAAAGCATCATCGCCCTGCAAAAGAGGATCCAGGGACGTATATCGGAGCTCATTACCGCGGCAAGCGGCGAAAAGCTGCGCGGAACACTGGCCTTGCTTCTCCTTGGTTCCTTCTCCTACGGATTCATCCACGCTCTCGGTCCCGGGCACCGAAAGGTGGTGCTCTCATCGTACATCATCGGTGAAAAGACCTCCTACAGAACCGCGGCACTTACCGCTTTTTTGATTGCCCTTGTCCATGCCGGCTCGGCGGTGGCGCTCATCTTTGGGCTCTACGCTCTGGTCTCCGGCCCCATTATGGGGCGGTTTACCGAGTTTACGTTGGATATTACGCGGGTGAGTTATTTCCTGCTGGTAATGATTGGCCTCCTGCTCATCGGCATGAGTGTCTTCGGCAAGAAAAAGGAAAAGGACCTATCGGCACACGGCGTCGTCAGAAAGGGAAACAGACTGCTCTTTATCATTGCAACCGGGGCGGTGCCCTGTCCCGGCGCCGCGGCGGTCCTGGTATTCGCCATCGCCAATAACACACCTTGGCTGGGAGTTACGGCGGCATTTGCGATGTCTATCGGCATGGCGGCTTTATTGATCGTGGTCGTGACGGTGACCGTGTTTTTGAAGACTAACATCCTGAGAGAAAGGCCAAAAGCGAAGGGCCGATCCGCCGCCGCGACAATTGAAAAAGTGCTTGAAATCACCGGTGGTGCAATCATAGCGGTCTTTGGGTTGCTCATGTTGTTGCCGGTGTAGCTTTTCACACGCTCGGACTGTCGAGCTCGGTACATATCGTGTATCATTGCGTCCTGTCTCACGAAAGGTCGCTCTTATTACATAAGAGGGGACCGAGATCAGCTCTGCAATGGCATAGTGAGATTTTACAGCGCTTTATTCGGAAAGTTCGTAGACCGCCGTTAAACGAACCGAATAAGAGACGACTCCAGGGTGGATCCCTCCGCCTCCACCGAGGCCACGTTCCATTGTGTAGTACGCGGGTGTGGCCGTGCTCTCGCTCATCGACAGGAGCTTGCCCACAGAAAGATCGTTCAATGAGGCGAGGTATTCCGCCCGTTCTTTGGCGGCGGTAACCGCGAGCCCGGTCGCTTCGAGTACCAGGGGCTCGGGTTCCTGGACCGAGAACGTTACGCCCCACATTTCGTTGGCGCCCGCCAACACCGCGGCGTCT
>CAZHXC010000186.1:0-2358 GCA_964536145.1 uncultured Spirochaetales bacterium
CGGGTGGGCAACGGGACTTGAACCCGCAACAACCAGAACCACAATCTGGTGCTCTGCCAATTGAACTATGCCCACCATTGCATGGCGGTACCCCGCCCGACAGGAACATAAATATGTCGAAAATCGACGTCTTTGTCAATTGAGCCCGCACGTTTCGTCGAAGAGCAAAATTCAACGACAGTCGACGGGATTGGCATTACGGGAGCCCTTGCATTATCAAGGATCTCCCTGTAGCGGCGCTTCATCCTCCCGAATTGGTATTTTCAAGGCGATTCGCGCGCCTTCACCCGGCTTGCTTTCAATGTCCATACTTCCGCCCAGATGTGCAAGACGTTCCCGAATACTGAACAGGCCAAAGCCGGAGTCGAGAAGCCGGGGATTGTTCATGAGATAGGGATCGAAACCGTTTCCGTTGTCACGGACGATAAGCGTAAGCACCGATCCTCCGGAACGGGAAAGCGTTACCTCCGCATGCTGCGTATCGGCATGTTTGGCTATATTGAGGAGCAGCTCCCGCAAAAAATCGAAAACCAACAGCTGCAGGCTTTCGGATTCGGGCTCTGCATCGCCATCGTATCTGAGATTGACCGAAAGGCCGTGTTCCTCTTTCATCTGCTGTGCCAGCCAATTGAGGCCACCGATCAGCCCGGCCGCGCGAAGTCCCTGTGGGCTGAGCTCGGAGACCAGGCTGCGGGAAGATTCGAGCACTCCGGAGAGGATGGTCTTCAGGGTCTCTACCGTATCCTGCAAGATCCCTGTCTGGAGTTCCGCCTTTATTGATTCCAGCCTCATCTGCGCCGCGACGATGTGCTGCTGGATATGATCATGGACAATCTTTGACAACCGCTTGCGTTCCCGCTGCTCAACCTCTCGTAACCGGTTCGCAAGCGCGCGCAGCTGATCGGCCTGCAGCAGCACCTCCCGGTTTTTCTCGATGACCCGTTCTTCCAGCGTTTTGTTTACATCCCGCACCGTCTCTTCGGCCTTCTTCATGTCGGTGATATCCGGGCTGCTGCCGACCATACCGAGAAACCTCCCGAAAGCAGAGAAACGAGGGCTACCGTAGGAGGCGATCCACCGCCATTGCCCGTCATAACGCCTGACGCGTGCCTCGGCCTGGAACGACCTTCTTTTCTTCAATGCACGCTCAAACTCCGAGACATATGGCTCGGAGTCATCGGGATGGACCAGCGGTTGCCAGCCGTGTTGTATCACTTCTTGCGCGGTTACACCGAAAAAATCGCAGTAGGTACGGTTGACGAAATCAATGACCCCGCCGGGATCGGTTGCCCATATCATCACCGGTGTCCCGTCAGCCATAATACGGAAACGATCATCGCTTTCGCCGAGTGCCTCTTCAGCCACTTTGAGATTTGTGATATCTCGTGTAATGAACATCACGGTCTCTACCTTGTCGTCAGCTCCAAATTCGGGTACCGCGCGCATGTGAAAATACCTAACGCCATTGGATGAGGGGAAACTGAACTCAAGTTCACGGCCTTCTCCGGCATCGAAAACTTCCCTGAAGTTTTCAGACCAGAGCTCGCACAACTGTGCAGGAAACCCCAGCTCCTCGACCGTTTTTCCAACAAACTCGGTATTCGCAATCCCGGTAAAATCTGCTATGACGCGATTGACAAAGAGGTGGCGTAGTTCCCGGTCAACACGGCCGATGACGTCCGGCGCGTTGACGGTCAGGTTCTGCAATTCGCGCGATGTCTTTTCGAGCTCAGCTTGTGTTTTTTTGTGTTCGGTGATATCGGAATAGATCAGGGCAATCGTCTCCGGGGCAATCCGGCAGGCGTATACCCGGTACCAGCAGCCGGGATCTTTGCTGTAATACTCGACGGACTCAGGCACGCCCGTTTTCGCTACCCGGTCGAAAGCTTCCATCCAATGCGGCTCGATGATGGGCAGAAGTTCATGTCCATGTCCGCCGAGAATCTGGTGGCGGTTCAGATGCGCCAGCTTCTCCATTGCCGGATTGGCCTCGAGATACTGATAACTTGCCGGGATTCCGGCATCATCATAGGTCATCCGGACCAGGAGAAATGCGTCGTTCATTGATTCAAAGAGCTGGCGATAATGTATATCAAATTCGTGCAACATTTTTGAATGCTCCGAAGTCTCGGCAGCCTTGGTGCCATGGGTACTAATTTAGGTGATGTATGCGAAACTCTCGTGACAAGCGATCGGCATTACATTACCGGTCAAGGTTGAAGCTTACAGATGCGTTCCACAACGTCAGTGACCCTTGCTACTACTTTAAAGATATCACATGATATCAAAAATCCAAAGATGCATAACACCGATGTGGAATTGCTCGAGAACCTGCGGCGGTTACCGGAAACAGATAGA
>CAZHXC010000186.1:2368-5793 GCA_964536145.1 uncultured Spirochaetales bacterium
GCCTGGGCCTTTGTGGTATCAGTCAGTGTGAGGAGAAAGTAAGAGATGGTTGCTGTTCTCTCCGCCTTGCCCGCAGAAATCCGGGCGACGGTTGATGCAATCGAAAAGCCCGTTGAGTGCCCGTTCGCAGGTCGCAAGATCGTTCGCGGCCTACTTTCGGGTAACGATGTCGTGGTGGGATCCACCGGCGTTGGAAAAGTGCTGGCCGCCATGACGGTTCAAGGCGTAATAGACAGATATCACCCGGACGCTCTGGTGTATGCGGGAATAGCGGGCGCTCTCAACCAATCGTACAAGATCGGCGATGTCGTTATTGCGGCGGACTGTGTTCAGCATGATTTCGACGTCACCCCGTTCGGGTTCCCCATCGGTACGATTCCTCACGAAAAGATTACTGATTTGACCGCGGATCCGGTGCTTATGAGCTATGTGTTGCGCCGGGAGGTGGAAGGCCGTAACCTCTATACCGGGAGGATCCTATCCGGGGACCGATTTGTCACATCGGCGGGCGATCCTAACGACGCGCTGCGCGAGGGATTGAAGGGCGACGCGGTGGATATGGAGAGCGCAGCCGCCGCACTGGTTGCACACGTAAACGGAGTGCCTTTTGTTGCAGTGCGGGTTATTTCGGACATGGCGGACGGGGTAGTTCCGGACAATTTTAAGGCGTTCATACGCGAGACTTCTTTGTTCATCCGCGATTTCGCAGCCTATATCGGGGGTTTTTGCGTAACTGAAAGCGACCCTTGATGCGGCTCCCGGACATCGGATGGTTGTTCCGGACGTGGTGGGTCCGGAGCAGCGTTACGGGGCGCGGGCCCGCTTCGCTTGACTTTTGCGGTGGTGCGTTCTATGTTATGGCACGCAATACAATTAACGAGGATATTATGTCTAAGGCACATAGAGGTTCGGGAATACGAGAGCTTCAGAACTCAGGCAGGGGCCAGTGCCCCGTCTGCAAGCGGACAGGTATAAAGGTGCTGTACGAGCTGGAAATCAACGAGAAAAAATTTTCGGTCTGCAAGCAGTGCAAGGCCGCCATTGCAAAAGGTAAAAGACAGGAAGAAGTAGCCGCCATTACCCAATGACTCAGGCCGGCATACTCGCGCTTTACCTTGCCTTCTTTGGATGCGAGCTTATCTTTGAGACAACGCTGAGGTTTCTCAACATGCGGACCATACGCATGAACAGCGCGAGGATTCCGCCGCTTTTCGAATCATATATAGACAGGCCAGATTACGAAACATCGGTCAGATACGGTCTCACCCGCGGAAGGTTCTCGATAGCTGTTTCAGTGATAGGCGCCGGGGTGGTCCTGGGGGTTGTCCTTTCGGGCTTTCTTGGTGTTGTCGACAGTGCCGTTGCCGGCGTTGGACTTCCCCCAAGCGTCGAGGGCGTTCTTTTCGTAGTTATCGTGGCTGGGGTGTTTCACGTTGCCTCAATTCCCGCCTCAGTATACGGCCGGTTCGTCATCGAAGAACGCTTCGGGTTCAACACGATGACGGTGAAGACCTTCATTATAGATGAAATCAAGAGTATCACGCTGTCCGCATTGATCGGTGTACCGGTACTGCTCCTGCTTTTCTGGTTTGTACGGTCCGCCGGGGCCTACTGGTGGCTTATAGCGTTTGCCGTGATAGCGGGGCTGCAGCTCATCTTAGCGGTCGTATACCCGGTACTGATTGCACCGCTGTTTAACAAGTTCACACCGTTGGAACCGGGCAGCCTTCGGACTCGAATCGAAGAGCTTGCGTCCAAGCTCAACTTCAAAATCTCCGGCGTGTTTGTGATGGATGGAAGCAAGCGGAGCCGTCACTCCAACGCATATTTCACCGGTCTCGGAAAGAGCAAGAGGATCGTACTGTTCGATACGCTCATAGAGAAACTCGATGAGGAGGAGATCTTAGGAGTTCTTGCTCACGAGATTGGCCATGAAAAGCTGAAGCACATCGTGAAGAGACTCCCGGTATCGCTCGCGCTCACCCTTCTTTTCTTCTTTCTCATCGATCTTCTGCTCAACGCGAATGCCCTGTTTGCGGCTTTTGGGCTGGACAGAGCTACACCCCACGGTCTTCTCGTGATCCTGGCGTTCTGCTCGGGGCCTTTCACCTTTCTACTGACACCGCTGTTTACCTCCTGGTCACGGCACCACGAATATCAGGCCGATGAGTTCGCAGCCGAGCGGGGAGGCTTTGCGGAGAGCCTCAAACATGCACTGATCAAGCTCGGGATTGACAACAAGACAAATCTGACTCCGCATCCGCTCTACAGCTTCTTCCACTACTCGCATCCCACGCTTGCCGAGCGGGTGAGGTTTCTCGATTCGTTGGAGGGCTGAACGGCTGCGCGTTTCAGCCACAGGGGGTGGACTAATTCTGCTCGAGCCCTTGGGTGAGCGCAAGAACACGGGAGAGTATTCTCCCGGAAGTATCGACGGAAAGTCTTTTCACATCGATATTCACCGGCACCATGCGCACATATCGGATGTGACCATCATGAATACCGAGCATGAGTATCATCGATTCCTCGCCAAAGGCTGTTTCCTGCATTCCCGGGAAGATGAAGTTTCCCAAGGAGTGGGCTATTAACCGGCCGCTATACACCTCGATGCCGTGGAGGTAGTGGGGATGCGAACCGATGACCGCATCGGCCCCCAAATCTACAAAGCGCCGGTAGAGCTCACGCTGTTCATCGGTAGGCGCCGTACTCCACTCCCTACCGCCGTGGACCATGAGCACATCGAACGAATCTTCTGAGAACGCCGCCCTCACCGCACGCAACCCTTCAGCATCGGCCCAGAGAATCCCGGGTCTTGAGTCTTGTACCGATGCATGCGCCACACCGCTGAAGCCGTTTCTCTCATCAGGGTACGCGCCAATCGAAAGCACCCTGACTTCGCCGCTTTCGGATGCAAAAACACTCGGCAGGCCGGCCTGCTCAGGATCAGCGCCTGCTCCAGAAGTTTCTATACTCGCACTACGCAAAGCATCCAGGGTGTCGAGGAACCCGATTTCGCCAAAATCATAACTGTGGTTATTTGTGATCGACAGGTAATCAAATCCTGCTTCCCTGAGGTAGGTAAGCACCTGTGGTGAAAACCTGAAGGCGTAGGATTTTTCGGCTCTCACGCCGCGCGTCGTAACCGCGCCCTCCAGATTCCCGGCAAGGAGATCCACCTTCTTGAGGTAGGGGAGGGTGTCTGAAAAGACCGCGTCGAGCCCGTTGGCCGTTGCGAGCAACTCCGATACACCCCGCCCGGGCATGATGTCGCCAACCGCGCCAAACCAGAAAAACTGTGGTTCATCCGTTTCCGCCGGAAGCGAATCTATCCAACCGGCAAGTTTCCGGATGACCTCTTCATCAACCGATTCATCACCGTCGCCAAACAGATATGCCGATGTTTCTTTGTAATACGGGTATCCTTC
>CAZHXC010000186.1:5803-6782 GCA_964536145.1 uncultured Spirochaetales bacterium
TCCTCTCCCGGATATTGTCCGCTGACTGCCAAACCGCGCCTGGGGAGGGTTACACTCTCGAGCGGTTCGAGAGCATATGATGCGTCTTCACCAAGATCGGCGGCATCAAAGAAAGGGCTTGAGAAAGAGACTGTCGGCACGTACCAGTTGCGCTCGAGTACCTTGTGAGCAATGTGACTCGCCGTTTGCCTCTCGATTCGCGGGGAGGTCCAGTCAGTTTTTTTAACAATTATGGAGGGCGAAGGTGTTTCCGCGGCGCCGGGTTCTCCGGCAAATGCAAAACCCTC
Source organism: uncultured Spirochaetales bacterium (assembly GCA_964536145.1). Taxonomy (GTDB): domain Bacteria; phylum Spirochaetota; class Spirochaetia; order ARS1246; family ARS1246; genus JAFGHN01. The sequence continues at coordinate 6,091 of CAZHXC010000186.1, forward strand.
AGGCAACGGCGAGGTTTGGATTTTTTCTATAATAGAGCTGTCAACCGAAGGATCAGCGACAAAACCGATGTAGACCGTGTCGTCACAGGAAATCCATAACAGTGCAGCGGCGCATAACCACAGGATTCGGATCACTTCACAGGATCACAAAAAAAGCTCCCTTCACGTAGTACGGAAGAGAGCTTCAATGTTCGCATGTTCAGATTGTTATCTGAGTTTCGTAACCTTCAGGTTGTCGAAACTGAGCGCGAGGCTGTTGGTCCTCAGTGCGACATAGCTGCCGGAACCGAGCGATTCGCCAAGGCTGAAACGATAGCCATAGCCGGGATCCATTGGGCTTTCGACCCATACGGAGCCGGTATTGCCGTTGATCTTGATCCTCGCAGGCACTATGGTGTTCAAGTTCCTGCTGTTCAGCAGATGGGTGTAGTTGTTGAGGTCATAAGAACCTACAAGGACCCGACCCCGTTCTTCATAAAGATAGTGATAGAAAACAGGGGCGGGGGGAGCATAGCATATTATGGGGAGGGCTCTGAATACGAAGAAAAATCCAATTACATGGAAACAATCATGGTGAGGGTACCTTCAGATTGGGAAATAATGGATGATACCTGGAAGGAACACAGCGATTCAGGTGGGTGGGCAACATACATGAAAACAATGGAGGGGACAACAATAACAGAGATAATAAC
>CAZHXC010000187.1:0-2082 GCA_964536145.1 uncultured Spirochaetales bacterium
CTCGTTGAGTGGTCTTGACAGAGGGGTCCACCGCAATTCCCTGAGTTTTAAGTCAACGCTACTTGTCGCGAGATTGCGAACTTCGCTGGCCGCTTGTTTTGACACTCGTAGCACTTTAGGATCTTTAGCCGTAACGAACGCGGCGGCCTTCCTGTCGTCGCCCCAGGTCATAGCATTGCGATTGTAAACAACGAGAGTATCACTGTATTCCGTTCGCAATGTTTTACCGAGGAACGAGTATTCGACAAGAATTTTTGCCTGTACTTTTGTGTCTTCGGTTGTCGAAAGGATATAATCCCTAAATAGTGCAAAAATCGGTACTTCTATTTCTTCATCTTTCTTGAGCGACGGAACGATTGTACATAGCTTGGGATCTGCCATGTATTCTTCAACAAAAAAACTCAACCTGATGTCCCGAATTTCGCCGTTCTCCTTATTCCTTACCACAAGCGATCCTAGTGGATTGGTATCGTAGTACTTGTAGAAAACAGGAAACACCGGATTGATATGCACCGACGGGAAATCGACTTTTGCTCTATCATTCGTGCCAAGGTTGTATGAAAGATTTAGGAATGCTCCGATACCGTAATATATATTGTGATAGTCAAATCGGCTACCTAAGCCAATTGATGAAGAAGGAGAGAGTTCAAAGGTCACGAAGAATTCTGCAGAGGCGAAAGGAAACGCGCCGACAGATGTTTTTTCTTTTTGATTAACCGGAGTACCAAACGTTTTTATTGCTCCACGGTACATTGCGCCACTATAGCCAGCAACAACAGATGCAAGAAGCTCAGTCCTGGGAAACACAGAGAAGCGCAATCCGGCGCCTGCTCCTACGGACAGAATTGACAAGTTAGTGTCTACGACGGTAGGAAGTAACAAGTAATTCACCATTGCTTTTGCATATGACCACGGCGCAAATGGAAAAACATATTCTCCGGAGATTGCCGCGCCGCCGCCAAGAGTATATATGGAACCTCCATCTTCAGTCCTCGGACCGAGGGAGATCGCAGTACCGGGAGATAGATGTAAAGTAATGGGATCGGAACGTTGAGCCATCGCATCAGTGGTAGCGAATAATAACCAGATGAATCCAAAGATCATGACCCTGTGGAGCCATAGGTTTCTCATACGCTTTCCTTCTTCATCGATAGAGACAAACGAGCTGAATACGGTATCTCACGTTTCAAGATTAATTTGCCTTGTTAAATACGGCTCCCCAGGATATTTCTCGTAGTATTCGATGATTATCTTGTATGTCCAACAAGTGTTACTGAAAAACTCCATGAAGCATTCGTTACCGATTGCCGTTAGTTGTACACAATGGTAATATTCGTCTTGACCAAAATACTTGCTTAATTCACCTGCCGAAATCACTGAGTGATCCCAACCACCGTTTCCCTCTGACCACCCAAAGTCACCTGCTATTACAACCGTAACAGACTCTCCTTCTGGCACATACGCCGCGACGCAAAGTTCCTTTCCCTCATATAAAAATTTGCCACCTTCATTCGCTTGCCTAAGAGAACTTACGTCATTGTCAAGTATGTTTATGTATTGATCCTTTACCAATAGAGGAAAACCTAGCTGAACGTCATCCAAAATGTCATCCATGATTTCAGATGACGGCAACGAGCAAGCTGCGATTGTCACCACAAGAAATAACTGCAAGACTTTCAAGAAAGGTCTCATAAGAACTACCTTTTTCGTTTGTGATACTATAAATTGCAGCCACGCCGATATCAAGCATATAATATCGATCGTCTGTTTTTGGGGATGGAAGAATAGCAGAATTATCATAGACTCCACGTAAAAATGTTAGCGAGAAGGGTGATAAAGAAAGTGAAGAAACCGCGTGGTGTTTGACTACCTTCACTCTTGTTGATATAGATGCACTTGTCCTATCTTCAGCCTGTGGCTGTAGAGAAGTGGTGAACGGTTTAGAAAACCAGAAATTTCATTCTGCATCTTGTCTTTCTTGCCGTTAGTGATATAATGTTCGATGTTTGAACATTCTGTGTTCTCGATCTTCGTGTTTGGAACGCAGTTTTTATAGTCAGATTCTGCTAGGCAGTCAGTTTC
>CAZHXC010000187.1:2092-6769 GCA_964536145.1 uncultured Spirochaetales bacterium
ATATATAGCTTGCTCCCCGTACGAGGGAAATGGGTAAGCTGCGCACTTACAAAAATCAAGGAAATATATTCAATGGCGAAAAGAGCTCTCATTACCGGTGTGACCGGTCAGGATGGCGCGTATCTGTCCAAATTCCTTCTCGATAAGGGATACGAAGTTCACGGGATAAAGCGCCGGGCATCATCCTTTAACACGACACGAATCGATCCACTCTATCAGGATCCACATGAGAAAGATGTCGAGTTCCATCTCCATTACGGCGATCTTACCGACTCTACGAATCTGATAAGGATTGTCCAATCTGTAAAACCGGATGAGATTTACAATCTTGGTGCTCAGAGCCACGTCCAAGTATCGTTTGATACACCCGAGTATACCGCCAATTCAGATGCGTTGGGGACCTTGAGGCTGCTCGAATCGATACGTTTGCTCGGTATGGAAAAGGACGTGAGGTTTTATCAGGCATCGAGCAGCGAGATGTACGGCAAGGTCGCCGAGACGCCGCAGCGTGAAACGACACCCTTTCATCCCCGGAGCCCATACGGAGCTGCAAAGGTGTATTCCTACTGGGTAACCGTCAATTACCGGGAAGCTTACCGGATGTTTGCCGCCAACGGGATTCTCTTCAATCACGAGAGCCCGATGCGTGGTGAAACCTTTGTTACGCGAAAGATTACCCGTGCGGCGGCGCGGATCAAATTGGGACTGCAGGATCGCGTGTTCCTCGGTAACCTGGATGCCAAACGCGACTGGGGTTATGCTGGTGACTATGTCGAAGCCATGTGGCTTATGCTGCAACAGGATGAGCCCGATGATTTTGTGATTGCAACCGGTGAGACCCGCTCGGTCCGTGATTTTGTAAACCGGGTATTTGCTGAGGTTGGCATTGATATCGAATGGAAGGGGTCAGGGACCGATGAGCGTGGGATCGACGCACGAAGCGGAAACACTCTTATCGAGATTGATCCGCGTTACTTCCGGCCGGCGGAGGTAGACCTTCTGCTTGGAGACGCCACAAAAGCGAGGGAGACCTTTGGCTGGAAGCCAAAGGTGAGTTTTAACGAGCTCGTCAAAATGATGGTTGATGCTGATTCGGAAGAAGCAGAGCGTCAAAAGTATCTCCGGGAGGGCGGTCACGTTACCGTAGAACCATATAATGAATAGAGCCGCAAAAATCTATGTTTCCGGCCACACGGGTCTCGTCGGCTCCGCTACCGTACGGGTGTTGAAAGAACGGGGTTACGAAAATCCTGGCGTACGTGGCAGCAAGGAGCTTGATCTGAGAGACCAGGCCGCCGTTGCAAATTTTTTTAAAAGTGAAAAACCCGAGTTTGTTTTCCACGCCGCCGGCAGGGTTGGCGGCATCGGTGCAAACTCACAGTACAAGGCGCAGTTTTTCTACGACAACGTCATGATGGCGATAAACCTGATCAATGCCGCTTACGAGAACAATGTAACAAAGCTCATCAATCTCGGCTCATCCTGCATCTATCCAAAGTTTGCCGAACAGCCGCTGAAAGAATCAGCGCTGCTTACAGGGGCGCTCGAACCGACAAATGATGCATATGCCATAGCAAAGATCGCCGCCATAAAGATGTGCTCCTTTTACAACACCCAGTACGGCACTTCTTTTCTCTCAGCCATGCCCTGCAATCTCTACGGGCCGGGCGACAACTTTGACCTCGAGACCTCACACGTCCTTCCGGCCCTCATCAGAAAAATGCATGAAGCAAAATTGAATGGGGGCCCGGTAATTCTGTGGGGCGACGGGAGCCCGTTACGCGAGTTCCTCTATGTCGAGGATCTCGCTGACGCGCTCTTGTTCCTGATGGAAAAAGTTACGCCTGAGGACGCGGGTGAGCTGATCAACGTTGGTTCCGGAGTTGATGGCTCCATAAAGGATCTTGCCGCCACCATAGCCGGGATTGTCGGTTACCAGGGCGACATTGTCTGGGACACCACCAAGCCAAATGGAACGCCGAGAAAACTACTCGATGTCACCAAGCTGAATGCGCTCGGTTGGAAGGCACACACATCGCTGGAGGAAGGGATCAGGAGAACCTACCGGTGGTTTCTCCAAAACGAGGCATAGAAACATGGATGATTCTCTATACGGGGCGGACGAGAGAGAACTCCAGATCTTAGAGCAGATTTATACCAGCAATCAGGAGGTGCATCAGCGGGATCTTGCCAGAATAGTCGGCCTTTCCCTCGGGATGACAAACGCCATCTTGAAACGGTTGGCGCAAAAGGGATTCCTGACCATACGAAAGGTAAACAACCGGAATATCCGGTATGTCGTATCCGCCAAAGGCGTGGAAGCGATAATGAAACGGAGCTACCGCTACTTCAAGAGAACAATCAAGAATGTCGTGTACTACCGCCAGTCCATCGAGAAGCTGGTTCGTGACCTCAAGGCCGGCGATTTTGACGGCATTATGCTCATAGGCAAGAGTGATCTCGATTTCATCGTTGAGCATGCCTGCCAGCGCTTTGGGGTAGATCTCATCAAGAACGATGAGGCTGTTTACGGCAAAGTATTCCGCCTCTATTCGGAATCGTATATTCCGGACAGTGAAACAAAAGCCGAACATTCAGAGAGCGGCGTCGCGTTTCTGCAGGACTTGCTTTCTGTATAGATTCGGCGCTCCGCCCTTACCGGGCGCGTTTTTGCTGTTATTCCTGCTCGCCGTAACGTCGGGCGTTTCCGCTTCATCGAGGCAGGAAGAAGCCGCGGGTGAGCTGCGGTGCGGAATCATCTATCCGGTTGAGAAGATCAGGCCTGGGGAGAGCGTCATAACCGGAGGAGAACCGTCGCACGGTCCGCTCCTCATCGCCGGCGGCGAACGGGAAGCGCTCCTTTTTGCGGTTGCAAACAGCGGCAATGAGCCGCGCATCATACGGACGTTAGCCGTGAGCACAGGTCACCCAAAGCTCTCGGCGGCAGTATACCGGGTTGAATATGTCGATGTTTCGAAGCCTACGCCGATTTTTTCGCGGCTTGGGCGGAAGGGCCGTTGGCCTGACCCGCTCATACCGCTCAGAGAATCGGCCGGGCACAACGGCGGCGCAAGCAGCGGGAGCAACACGGGCGGTGCAAGCGCTACGAGCACAAAAGTATTCCAGCTGCCCGAGGCCGTGGCCATACCCTCCGGTGAAAACAGGTGCTTTCTCATAGACCTGTACCTGCCGCCTGAAGGATCGGGCCGCGGGACCGCGCGCGTGTCTGAAGCGGATGGTGCACCCCAAACCGCCACATTGACGGTTACCGCGTCAGTTGGTTTCCGCCGATATGCTTCGGAAATCGACATCGAACTGCTGCCGTTTTCGCTTCCTGAAAAGCAGCGGCTCACCACTGCTTTCGGTTTCAAATGGTCTGAGGTTCAGTACAAGCATCGGCAGCTATCAGATGCGTCGTTTGAAAGGGCCGCGCTTCACCGGGACTATCTGAGGCAGCTTGCAATAGACAGAATCGCGCCGTTTATGCCGTGGCGGAACCTGCCGGAGGTATCGACAAACGAAAACGGCGCCATGGAGATAGATTGGAGCGGCTTTGATGCCGTAGTGGGCAGCCTGCTCGACGGTGAGTTGTTTCATGACACGCCCGCCGCCACGAGCCTCGTTTTTCCCTACCCCGCAAAGGATGTGCAGGGTAAAGCAAGGGCGGAGTTCTATCCTGAGGCCGTCAGGCACCTAAAAGAAAACGGATGGCTCGAAAAGTCATTTTACTATCTGCCGGATGAGCCGCTCCGGTCTCAATACGACGAGGTGCGTGAGCGGGCGGAAGGATTTGCCGCACGTGCGCCCGGAGTGAGGCGGCTGGTCACTGAGCCGTTCACCGAAAGTCTTGCCGGCTACGTCGAAATCTGGTGCCCTGACGTCATTGCCATCGGCGATACGTTTGCCTTTTTCCCGGCCTACTTCAAAAGCGACGGGCTCCACCTTGACCGGCAGGTCAACGTAGACCCGGAAAAATACGCAGAGAGGCAGGAACTTGGCGAGGAGGTGTGGTTCTACACCAGCACCGCCTCCCAGATTGGCAACTATCCGAATCTTTTTATCGATTACCCGGCGGCTTACGCCAGGATCATCCCCTGGATTGCCTACCTCTACGGCTTCACCGGGGTGCTGCACTGGGAAACTTCATATGACTATCGGGGTAGAGAGAATCCGTGGGCCAGTTTTTTCAACTTCTACTCCAACGGTGACGGGAACTTGCTCTATCCCGGTCTACCCGGTGAGTTTGGTTTAGAGGAACACTCAGCTCTGCCTTCCATCAGGCTGATCCTGTTCAGGGAAGGGGTTGAGGATTTCGAGTACCTCTCGCTGGCGGCGGATACAGCGGGACGGGAGGATGCCATGGCAATAGTAAAGACGATGGCAAGCGCATCGGTGCGGTGGCAGGAAGACCCGGAGAAGTTCTACGCGGCAAAACAACGCATAGCCCGCATGATTTCCGGGGTCCGGCCGGAATAACCACTGCAAATAAACACAACAATGGACGAATTGATTCAGAAAAACGGATTTCAGTACCACGAATCGAGCTATGTTGACGACGGCGCGGAGATTGGAGCGGGAACCCGGCTCTGGCATTTCTGCCACGTCATGTCGGGGGCGAAAATCGGATCCGGCTGCTCTCTCGGGCAGAACGTGAACATCGGCGGCGCGGCGGAAATT
>CAZHXC010000188.1:0-321 GCA_964536145.1 uncultured Spirochaetales bacterium
CTCGGGTGACGAGTACGATACAAAGGTCGTGGCGCTCACCGACAGCCTCGACTCGTTCACCGCATCGCTTGATCTCGTAGAGGCATCCGGCGGTGGTGATACCCCGGAAGACCTCCAGTCTGCGCTCGAGGACACGCTACGCAAAATGGATTGGAACCGAGACGGGATTCGCCTCGGATTTATTATTACCGATGCTCCGCCGCACCTCGACTACGGCCAGCAGTACACCTACGCTCACGCCGCGATGGAAGCGAGGAGGCGGGGTATCAAGCTCTTCAGTGTGGGTACCGGGGGACTGCCTCTTTCAGGAGAATACGTTCT
>CAZHXC010000188.1:331-4520 GCA_964536145.1 uncultured Spirochaetales bacterium
CAGACAGATCGCTCAATACACAGGCGGAAAGTATATTTTTCTCACCTACGGAGAAAGCGGCGAGAGCGAAGGAGGCGTACCGGGAAGCGTCAGTCACCATACCGGAGCGAACTATCAGACTGATAAGCTCGAGGCTATCATCATCCGGTTTGCAAAGGAGGAGCTCAGCCACCTCACAGACGAGCCGTTTGAAGAGGATGACCCCTATTTCCGGGCGGTCAGGATCACCACCGAGGAGCGGGAAGAGACGTTGAGTAAGCTGTTCACCATGGCCCTCGATCAGCTATCGGATTATTCGACCTATCCGCTCGGTAAGGAGGTTACGGCGGCTATCCTTCCTGTGGAACCGGCGACCGAAGCGCTCGGTCTGAATGCTGAATACTTCACCGAACAGATGATGCTCGCCGTCAGAGAGGACAATAAGCTCACCCTCGTTGACAGAGCCAATATCGAAGATGTAATGAACGAGCTCAAACTACAGTTGTCAGGGATTACAGACTCACGGACCGTCGCCGAGGTGGGGAGGCTTTTGAATGCACAGGTGCTCATAGCCGGGAAACTCTACATGCCGGATCACTACGAATTATTCTTTCGTTTACTCAGAGTGGAGACCGGAGAGGTCCTGAGCGTAACAAAGGCCGTCATAGACAACGAGCTTGGATTGACCGGGAGGTAACATGGCGCATTGTATCGTGCCGGAGGCAGAGGAAATACTCGATGTCGAGCATCAGGTGCTCGACAAAGGCTTTGTGCGGCTTGTCGATTACTTGGGGAGTGATGATCGCATAGCCCAGGCCGCACGGGTTTCCTACGGGGAAGGCACAAAGACGTATCGGGAGAACAGGGGACTCATCGATTATCTGTTGAGAAACGAGCACACCTCACCCTTTGAGCAGGTGAACTTCACCTTTCATCTGAAGATGCCCATCTTTGTCGCGCGTCAGTGGATACGGCACAGGACGGCGCGGGTAAACGAAATCTCAGGACGCTACAGCGTTATGAAGGATGAGTTTTATCTTCCTGAACCCGGAGTCATAGCCGAACAGAGCGAGAGCAACAAGCAGGGCAGACGAGATGAGCCGGTCCCCACCGGGGTGCAACACGAGGTTCTTGACTCCCTTGCGAAAGATCAGCGTGAATCGTACGCCACCTACGAAAAACTTCTCGAAAAGGGAATTGCGAGAGAGCTGGCGCGGATCAACCTGCCGTTGAGTCTCTACACCGAGTTTTACTGGCAGATGGATCTGCACAATCTTCTCCATTTTCTGAAGCTCAGGATGCACCCGCATGCGCAATACGAAATCAGGGCATACGCGGACGAGATATTCGGCATAATAAGAAAAGTGTGTCCCTTGGCCTGCGCTTCGTTCAAAGACCACGTGGTTGGGGGAACCAGGTTTTCACGTACGGAGATTGAGGAGCTTCGCCGGGTGCTCGCCGGTGAGCCGCCCGCCTTGACCGGTCGTGCTTTGGAGCGGTTCCAAAATAAGCTTGAAACGGGAACCGAGTAACTTCAGCAATTCCAAATGTGGCGCATGAAGAACGCTTGAAAGTGCGGAAATCATGTACCTCACTTAGAGCGGACAAGAGTCCGATGCGTTCGGTACATGATTTCCTCCCATGAGCACCATATTACGCCACTTTTGGTATTGCCTTTCGGATTTTGGGGATTACATGCTATTGGATTTTCGCTTCCACATCTATTGTCATGCGCCACATTTGGAATTGCTTGAGTAATTTGCTTTACTCGTTGTCGTAGACTTCACTCAGCGATTGGAACTTGTTTTTCCTGCCGTCATAGAGGCAGAGCGAAGGCGGCGGCAGGGCGGAGGCGGTTTGAGCCGCCTGTTTTGCCGTTTTTACACACTTCTGAGCACCCCACGTGCGCTCGAATTGTACAATACCGATGGAAACCGGCAACTCTGATTCTTCGAGCTCCTTGAATGCGATGAAGAGCCTGATTGCCAGATGCACCGCCTCTTCTCTTACCGTCTCCGGGAGCAGCACCATAAAGAGTGAGTCCTCAGCTCTTGCGGGAATATCTTTGAACTCACGGATGGTACCGCTGATTATCTGTGCAGCTGATTTCAGTTTTCCAACCGCCGCGTTTTCTCCCGCGGATTCGCAGTACGCCTTGAAGTTCCGGATGAGAACAGCGAGCACCACAAAGGGTATGCGTTTGTTCCTGAACGCGTCGACTTGCGCATCGAGATGCTGCCTGAGTCCTTCAGCGTTGAGCAGGTCCGTCAATTCGTCCCGGGTATCCGGTTTCTTGCGCGCCGGCGGCGATTGGTACGGCTCAACACGGCGATCGGCCTCCTCAAAGAAATGCGCCGGATTAATGAGCGGTACCGAGTATTGCGGTACCGGTGAGTCCTCGGATTCGTTGCGGTACATACGCTCGGCCGGGTAGGGATAAAAATGGCTTTCCGGATTGTTCAGCAGCGTGTCGAGGACAAGGAGGATTGAGTAGGAGTAGAGAATGAGGTTTGCATTGCTCACATCTTCACCGTAGAGCCGTAGTACCTGCACAAACCGCCTCGATATATCGTCTTCAATGTCAAAGGTAATGTGAGCCGACGGCCTTTTCACCGTTGTTGTTACCCGCTTCTCCGGCCCGCCTATCTCGCTTGCTATACTTGCGAGCACATCTTTCAGATCGGAGGTAAGCTCATAGAGTTTTGGTACCGAGTAGGTCGTTTCAGGAGGCCTCGGTTTTCCCATTACCAGATGGGGGAAGATATACGCTTTTCCGAGCCAGTCCAGGTAGTCTCGCTGCTTTGAGCCGTATGCCGAGCCGCCGAAACCTGGGTGTCTTTCGATATCACGGCAGTATTCGTAGAGAGTTGGCAGGTATTGGGTTGCGATGAGCTCGTCGAGGAAGCGTTTCCAACTTTCGGACATCGAATCTACATACGGGCCTACTTGTATAGTCTGACCACCTTTCGTATATGTGCCAAACTCGATGTTTCTAAAACCTCTCAGAAGCTCCTGAATTATCGACGCAAGCACAACCGTCTGGTGGAGCGGGTTTTCCGGAGGTACTAATTCGAATCCCCGGGGAAAACCGATTAGTGGCTGGAAATAGGGATACAGATCCGGGAATTCTTCCAGACTGCTCAATCCCGCCTGAGGGAATAGCCTTTCAAGAATTTCAAATCCCTTTCTTAGCTCCGGCCGTTCATACAACCTGGTCTCCGAGGGTGTCTGTACCACTTCAGGCTCCTCGGGCTCATTGTCGTTGGCGTGTGAGGCGGGTAGTTGCAGTACCTCCTCTTCGCTCAGATCGAGAAAAGAGAGTATTTCCGCTCTGCAGGCCATAAAGAATGAATGCGGCGGTTGGTAGACCGAGCAGGCAAGCTTCATCAGCAGCGGATAGCATCGCCGGGAAATGACGTTGAACAGGTACTCGTATTCCGTGGCGGCTGTATGGTAGTTGTCTTTTATTCTCTGGATATCAGGATGTCTTACGGGCAAAGAGAGGATGTCGAGATCATACAGATGTTTGAGGGCTTTTACGATGGATGTCCCCTGGGCGAGATCGAGGAGTTGTACAATCGGCAAATACAGTTTTTTTGTCAGGTTTTTGCAATGCTTGAATGTCACGTGGCGTGGTGCTATCTGAAGGTGAGTAAGCTCGCTGTGCAAGCTTTCAATGTCCCAGTTTTTTAGCACCGAGAGAATTCGCACAAAGAGGGGATTTCGCAGCCTGTTCAGCGGATGGCGCTGGTTTAGTGCAAGCAGGCCGCGGACCGCGAGTACGAGTTTTTCAACATGATTGAAGAAAATTTCATCACCCTGCAATAGGAACTTTGGATTGACATATTCATCGGTGTGTAGGAGAAAGGAAAAGACCGATGCCAGGGCGCTCGAGATAGTCATGATACCGTGTTCCTGCCGTGCGGCGGCAAAGTTCATGCGAACTCTGTCCAGATAGCCGGGGCCCTTTTTGAAAGAAACACTTTCAGTCTGCGCCGGCGACCGCGTGGGCGCCGCCGTTTCAGGGCCGGAGTAGATAATCCTGTCCGATTTTCTCCGGTTCAGTTCCTGCAGCTTTTTGTATTTGTTTTCGATTGGCTCATCCGTTTTTTCTACGCCAACTTCGCCGCCAAGGAGCCCGCGCATCCGCTTCACCTCTTCCAAGGTTAGCTCACCGAGGTTTTCTCTCGTTTTTTTGAGTTCGCCGGGA
>CAZHXC010000188.1:4530-6751 GCA_964536145.1 uncultured Spirochaetales bacterium
TATCGCTCTACCAACTGAGCTAATCCCCCGTGTGACGGCATATTGTAGCGTATTTCCCAAGCAATGTCAGCCGGGTACCAACTTTTATAAATCGATCTCCATCCCCTCGCGAGCTACATCGATTTCGAGATTTGTCTTATTCCGGACGGTTTCCAGATACTGTTCATGCAGAAGCTTCAACTGCTTGTCCGTTCTCATCGGGTCATGGTGGAAGAGGAGCAGTTTTTTCACACCGGCCTTGTGGGCCGCGTTGATGGCCACCTCAAAGGGAGTGTGACCCCATCCGAGCTTAGAGTCCAAGTATTCTGCATTTGTGTATTGCGTGTCGTGAACAACCACATCTGCGCCTTCAAAAAAACGGAGAATCTTTTCGTTCTCTTCCTTTGCGGCGATTTCTCCTTCCTCGGCGGCAACCGGATCGTAGCTTGGATCATCCGGGTCGGTCGGAAAGACATTTCTAAACGGCTCGGTGTCATAGGCGGTACAGAACACTTTGCCCTCATGTTCGAAACGGTACCCGAGACAGAGTATCGGGTGGTTCAGATACTTGGTCCTCAGCGAGATGCCGTCGCCCAAATCCATCGATAGTTCTTTCAAAGGATAATAGCTGATGTCCGCCGCAAGCTCCGAATGTTTTACCGGGAAGTATCGGTACGAAAGCTGACTACCGACAATTTCATCGAGCCCTTCGTCCTCGTAGGTCACCGGACCGTAAATCTTCAGTTTTGTGTTTGGAATGAAGATCGGCGTGAAGAAGGGAAACCCCATGATGTGATCCCAGTGGGTGTGGGTGAAAAAGATGGATGTATCAATCGGACCCTTTGGCAGGTCATGCTGCATCATGTAATTGCCGAGGGATCTGATACCGGAGCCGGCGTCTATGATAATCAGCCGTTCCTCATCGCCAAAGCGGAGCTCGATACACGCGGTATTTCCGCCATACTCCACGGTAGTTGGACCGGGACACGGGATTGAACCTCTTACGCCCCAGAACCGTATCTTCATCACGTTAGCTTGCCACCTGCAGGAAGATGCGGGCTTTTTCTATCTCCGCTTTTACCTGCTCTTCCATCTCGTCTTCTATGTAGGTGATACTCATCTGCAGATAATCGGAAATATCGGGACTGAGCTTTTCCGGATATCTGTCGCCGGCAAATCCGATTTCGGAAAGATTTGCAAAATAATTCGCCATTGAAACGGTGTACAGCAGATCCATGTGCTCGCCTTCGTAGGAGAGAGGGGTGTGATGAAAAAGTACCGCATCTCGGATTTCGTTACCGAGCTTCCAGTTGTCCACGATGATGCCCCCGACATCGGCGTGGTTCATACCAAAAATCTCCGATTCAGCTTTGTAAAGGGGGAGCACCTCCCTGTCTGAAAGCGCCATGACCTCTACGTAATCCTCCGTGAGGCGATTGTTTAGCGGTATTTTCCCTATATCGTGCAGAAGGCCGCCAATGAAATACTCTTCGAGAATCTTCTTGTCCACCTTTCGCCGTGCAGCGATAAGCTTTGCGGTAACCCCCACGCAAAGTGAGTGTCGCCAGAAACCATCCATGTTCAACGCCTGCGATTTGAGCGTCTTTCCGATTGTGCCGAGGACGGCGGTGCTCAACGCAAGGTTTTTCACGGTGTTGATTCCAAGCATGATAATAGCTCTGACGAGCGAAGTGATCTCCTGATTCAATCCGTAATAAGCTGAGTTTATGAGCTTCATTACCTTACCCATAAGCACCGGGTCTATGCTGATGATTCTATTCAGATCCGCGGGTGAGGCTTTTGGGTCGTTACATACCTCCAGTATCTTTGCCACGCTTGTCGGGAGGCTTGGCATTTTTTCGATATATCCGTTGATGGCCGCAGTAAAACGGTTAGCCATGAAGTCTTCTCCTTATGCTGTCTACAATATGGGTAATTTTTGCCGTCAGCGCAAGCCCAATTCTCCGGTTTGGATGTGATCCGGTAAGCCCCTTTATGTAGGTAAACATGTCCGCAATGGCCTGCAACGGCACGGTAACCGGAAGTTCTTCTTTGTTGTAGCTCCTCGTGTGAAGCCCTCTGCTGCCCGAGAGTTGTCTCTTGAGGGCTTCCATCCGCAAAAGCAGCTCACTGTTGTCGAGCCGGCGCCGGTTCTCCTCCGGGAGATAATCCAAGAGCTCGATAAGCTTTTCGAGGAGTTTGCCGGATTTGCTCCGGTTTACGGTCATCTTCTTCGTTTCCG
>CAZHXC010000189.1:0-6744 GCA_964536145.1 uncultured Spirochaetales bacterium
CGAGATAGGTGCAGCCCATGGATTCAGAGTACTTCGTGCCCAGCTGAAAGATGTTTCCCACCTCTATGCCCCGTTTCTCCGAAAGTTCGCCACCGCAACCGGAACAGGGAAAACCACCGCCGGCTACCGCGATATCCGCCACGATGTCGGGATTGAAATCCCGTCCTGCATTCACATTCAGATAGTGGTATTCCTCTTCGTTTGCACCGGCCACCAAGTTCACACCGGTCTCCACCGAATCATCGATGACGATGGTGAGATCTTTCGCTCCAATCGGCGAGCCGTAGCCCGGTGAAATACCCCGGGAGGTGATCTCCTCGTTCAGTGCCGGCCGCAATGCGAATGCCCCTATCGCGTTTGCGAGCTTGGTCTCGTTGACTTCGAGGTCGCCTCTCACGAGAGCCAGAACGAACCGCTCTTCGGCGGGGTGCCGGCGGGCGGACTGGTCGCTGGAAGTTTTCGCCATGAGAAACACCGCCTTGGCGAGTTTTGTTTTTGGCACCTCGAGACAGGCGGCCAGTGCATCTATCGTTTTCGCGCCCGGGGTGTGAACTTTCTCGAGCGGGAGAGCCATACCTCCCGGTTCTATCCGCTTATCGAACTTTGCCACCTGCCTGTTCGCCGCGTACCCGCAGTTGTCGCAAATGATAAGCGAGTCTTCCCCAATATCGTTCAGATACATGAACTCATCCGCTTTCAACCCGCCCATCAGACCGAGGTCGGAGCTCACCGTTGAAACCGGCAGGCCGCAGTTGGCAAAGATCTTCCTGTACGCCTTGAAATGCGCATCATACTGTTGCTCCATGCCTGCGCGGTCGAGATCGAGGCTGTAGCTGTCTTTCATGGTAAACTCGCGGACACGTATCAGTCCGGCCCGCGGCCGCGGATCATCCCGCCACTTTGTTTGTATATGAAAAATCGTGGATGGAAGTTGCCTGTAAGAGAGGACCTCACTTCTCGTAAGAACCGCGGTAACCTCTTCATGGGTCATCGCAAGCACCATGTCACGGCCTGACCTGTCGGCAAACCGGCCCATTTCCGCATCGATCTGAAACCATCGTCCGCTCTCCTTCCAGATATCCGCCGGATTCACCACCGGCATGATGACCTCCTGAGCTCCTAAGGCATCCATTTCTGCCCGGATGACCTTTTCGATTTGTCTGATCCCTCTGACCGCCAGTGGGAGATAAGAATAGATGCCCGATGCGAGTTGTCTGATATATGCGCCTCTCAGAAGGAGCTCGGTGCTCGCCGAATCTCCGGAGCCGCCGGTTTTGCGGATCGTATTGCCGAACAGTCGACTCATTAACATTTCTTTCCTCACAAAAAAAAGACCCCGTATCTACGGGGCCTTGGTATATGATAACCGGTGCTCTAACGGCCCGGGGCTCCCGCAGGGGTCGAGAGACAGCTGTACGACGGAATCGGCAGGCATTTCATGCCGGAACGCTATCACCGGGAGTAGGCGGTGTCAATACTGTGTTGTTCCCCGCCAGGGCATGGCGGGCAGTAACCCGGCGCCTGCGTTTGGCACTGTTCTTGCGACTTTGTTTATGCGATAATCGTTTCACCGGAAAGGCCTCCTTTGTTGAGTTAGCTACTCTTGCCTGAGCGAAGCTAATTTCTATCAGGATAAACCTTTCCGGTTTTCATTAATAGAGGGGCGTAGAAATCACGCCTGTTTGAGGTTTAGTGTCCGCGTGCCGGCAGCTTCCGGCCGTACTACCGCAATCTGGAGGATTCAATGAGAGTCAAAGTAGAGCTTGAACTAGAGGTCGATATGAAAGAGCTTAGTTTTGCGGAGGTCAGGCGGTTGATCGACCAACTGGTAACGGCGGACGAATCCAGGGTCATCAAAAACGTGAAAGTCCAAGACTTCGAAATCATCGAGTAAGGGCCGGATACGAAAAGTAGGAAGAGTAATCTCTGAGCGCAACTGAAACACCGGCCACCGGCGGCGCAGGAGGAAGCGCGCACTACCGGAACTCTCCGTACGGTAGGTGTTTTACCAAATCACCATCGCTACCCCGCACTCCGGAAACCGTTGATCCCGGCTCACCAAGGGCCACCCCATCTCAACTGCAGTTGAGAGGATGAATCGGTCCGCCGGATCCTGGTGAATGTCCGTTAGTTCGACGCTCCGCCGAGCGATTGACTCATCGATCGGCACAATCGTCATTGCGGGGTCACGCCGTGTGTTGGTTACAAACGCAGCTGGTGGTACCGTCAGTACAAGACGTTTCTTTTTCACCAAGGTGAATAGCTCCCAGACACTGATTGCAGAAATTGCGATTCGACCGTTCTGTCCGGATTGATGCAACTGATATTCTCCATCAATTGAGTCTCGTGCTGCCTCGGACAAAGCGGCACGATCCGCCAAGTGCCAGATCCACGCATGGGTATCCAGCAGAATCACTGGAGAGTCTCCCACGTTTCGGTGTCGATCGGTTGCTCCGGCGCCTCGTACGCGCGTATCGAACCCTCCAGCGACCCGGCAGCACAGGAATCGCCCGGCGTAACCGGTTCAATGCGTACCGCTTCCCGTCCGTGGTCGGTTATGATCAACGGCTCGCCTTGTTCCTGCACCATACGGAGGTATTCGAAGGCTCTTGGCTTGAAGACTGATTTTGCCACACGTTTCATGTACTATAGTCTATGAATTATGGACTACTTTGTCAAGCTCCCAGTAGCTCTCGCTCGAACCGCCCCACTTTTCTGTCCATCAGCCGGGCGCGGCCCGAGCCGTGATTCGTCGTCAACATCACGCCGCACGACGACCAAGAAAAAAGCGGCGGGTATTCACAGAGCGTCGCACCGGAGGCTATAGTATTCATCGTGGTTGCAGACCGATGCTACAGAGTCCTTAATATCGAACCTGGAACGTCCCTTGACCGGGTGAAAGACGCATATTATCGCGCGGCAAAGAAGAACCATCCGGATCTTTTTCCTGAAAAGGATCGCCATATTCAACAGCTCAGGATGATGAGAATAAACGAAGCGTACCTTACGATCGTATCGAACAGCGCAGGAGGCGCCGGCCGCCGTACTGCAGCAGCTGCCCGCCGCCGCAATGCCGCCGACGCAGGAAAGCGTGAAAGCGATGAATTCGGCTCTGCGGGAAGCGCCGCCACCGGGGAGATCTCCAGGTTTGAACGAGATCCGAAAGCGGTTGGCACGCTCAAAGACCCGGCATACACGTATTACAAGCTCGGTTTCCGTTACTATTCTGAGGGCAGACGAACCTTCTTTGAAAGGTACAGAAAGGACAAGTGTCACTACATGGCGACTGACCGCGAATTACTCCGGCTCGCGATCTCCTGCCTGAAACTCTACGAGAAGTCATACACCTACTTTGCCAAAGTCGCCGAGGATTATCCGCACAGTATCTGGTACCGGGACACATTGACCAAGATGTACTACCTGGAACGATACAACGCGATCTACCACCGGATTTGCACGCGTATCGCCGCGCAGCTCGGGCCAGGCAAAGCGGGGCAAAGCCGGGAAACGCGGGTGGCGTCGTCGAGCAATTCATAACGACCGTGAACAGGCTGCTTGCGGAAGTTTCGATATCCGCTGTTGTATCCGTCGATTGCGTTTTCAAGATCGGAGTGCTATGCTTATAGATATACTAATCTTTGTGTGATACAGACCTTATAGAAGTTCGTATTTGTACCCGTAGGGAGGCACGCATGAAGGACGTAAGACGTCTTTGTTTAGTATCGGTATTTGTGTTGTCAGCTGCGTTTCCTGCGGTAAGCGACGGGCTTGAGGACATTTCGTTTCAACTTTCACCGGCAATTGAGGTCCCACTCGGTAAAAAGAGCGCAGCAACTAACCAAGATGCGCCGTACACACTAGGTGGTTCCGGGGCGTTTGGTGTGCAGTATATTATTCCCACCTTTCAGCTCCTGTATTTCGATGCCGGTATCCGCTACGCGCTTCAGCCCACGCAGGCGACTCCGCTATCGCTGCTTTCTGCCGGTATCGGCACCGGCCTCAATTTCCGAATTGGCAACATCATGAGCCTAAACGCGGGTGCCGAAGCGGGGATGTACATCGGCATGTATCAAGATTTTGACCCGGCAGGCAACCCGTATTTTGGCGGCCGGACCGCCTTGTCGTGGGATTTCTCACCGACGTTTAGCCTTTCGGTCGGCGGCGGATACAGGTATTATCTCGGCTATGATGGTACAACCGGTTCATACACCGATCTGTATCAGGGGGTGAATGCGGGTGTTTCGACGGTTTTCAGAATAGACTCCGGAAGAGAGCGGACGAAAGTAAAAGTGGAACAGATCGAGTTTGACTCGGTCTTTCCTGTATTCTACAGCTACTATGACACGAACACCCTGGGTCGGGTCGCTATCCGTAATGAAGAGAATAGCCCGATCACCGACGTAAAGGTCTTCTTCAATGTACCGCAATACATGGATCAGCCGCGGCTCTCCGCTCAGTATCCCGTATTACGGCGTGGTCAATCCGTTCAGGCCGAGCTCAACGCCCTCTTTCTGAACGCCATTCTCCAGCTCACCGAACCGGCGAAGGCGACCGCTGAGGTAATAGTTGAATACACCTACCTCGGCAAGCAGTTCTCGCGGAGCGCCGCGGAAACCATCAGAATTCACGATAGAAACGCCATGACCTGGGACGATGACAGGAAAGCAGCAAGTTTCGTGACTCCGAGAGACCCGACGGTTCTTCTATTCGCGAAGAATGTCATATCGATATTGAGGGATTACGACTCGAGCCCGATAAACCAGAACTTCAGGACCGCGGTGGGTATTTTTGAAACCCTCCGCCTGTTTGGCATGAATTACTCCATAGATCCGAACTCTTCATATATCGAGTTATCAAGCAACGCGCAGGCGCTCGATTTTCTCCAGTTTCCTGTGGAGTCTCTTACCTACCGCGCAGGAGACTGCGATGATCTTTCGATTCTCTTCTCCGCGCTGCTCGAATCTGTAAATATCAAGACGGCGTTTATCACCATACCGGCGCACATTTACATGGCCTTCTCTGTCGGCCTTTCCGAGGAAGATGCAAAAAAGAATTTGTGAACACCGACGATTTTATCTTTATCGATGGTGAGGCATGGATACCGGTGGAGATTACCCTCATGACCGATGGTTTTATGGAGGCGTGGGAAACCGGTGCGCGACAGTGGCGCGATGCCGAATCAAAAGGCGTGGCAAACTTCTACCCGGTCCAGGGCGCCTGGGAGACCTACGCTCCCGTTTCAATTTCCGGTTCGGCGCTTCCGCTCCTCTTTCCGGACATAGAGCTAATACTCGCGAGCTATAAAGATAACATGGATTCCTTCATCGAAGGCGAAGTTGCGCAGAAGGCGGATGCGTACTTTGACAGGATCAGGAGGAGAGGAGACAGCGCACAGCTCAGGAACCGGATTGGCGTTCTTTACGCACGCTACGGTATGTATGAGGACGCTGAGGAGCAGTTTCTTATTGCTACCGACAGGGATAGGACATATGTGGCGCCGATGATCAACCTGGGAAACGTATCATTTCTCCGCAAAGATATGGATAGTGCGCTCTCCTGGTACGAGAAAGCGGCCGGCATGGCGCCTGACAACGAGGTTGTGCTGGCCGGACTTGCCAGGACGAGGTATGAGCTCGAGCAGTTCGACCAGGCGCGCGCGGACTATGAACGGCTCGCGGAGATAGCTCCCGAAACGGCTGCACGGTATACATACCTGGGGCAGGCCAGCGAAACCTATGCGCGCGCGTCCGCCGCCCGGGACAAGGGCAGAACCCTCTGGGATGACGAAGAAGATTTAGAGTAGAACAGGAGAGCTCGTTATATGAGGACCGGCCGAATCCGTTTTGGATTATATGTCATTGGTGCGGCCGCGGTTTTGCTGTTTGCCGGCTGCCCAAACCCGCTTTTGACACAGATAGAAGAAGCCGTGGAGGAAGTAGTAACACCGCCGGGAATCGCAGCCGTCTATCCGGCTGCCGACGCAAAGGATATCGCGGTCAACCTGCAGGTAATAACGGTTACCCTGAGCAAGCCGATTCTCGCGAGCTCGGTTACTACCGGCACCTTCAAGGTCACCGGAACCGGTGAACAGACCGTTGCCGGGACATTTGAGATTTCCAATGACACCATCACGTTCAAACCGAACGGGACGCTTGATTACGACACCGAATATACCATAACAATCACCGGCGTGAAGGATGCGGATGGGAATGCGCTTCCGTCCACTTTTAGCTGGACCTTCCGTACCGGTCTGGCCCCTGATACACAGCCGCCGGATAACATCATCGTCACTATCAACAATGACGACCTATGGGCCACATCTGCCGTCGTCACGCTGACGATCACCGCGGACGACGACCGGGGTGTAGCGCAGATGAACGTCTCGAACACTAACAGTTTTTCAGACGCGGGATGGGTAACCTTTCAGTCACCCTATGAGTGGACACTTCAGTCAAGCCAGGGGACCAATACCGTGTATGTAAAAATCCGTGACGGTGCCGGAAATACGTCGGATACCGCGGAATCTGATTCGATTGATCTGGACACCATTGTTCCGGAGATTGAAACATTCAGGGTCAACTACGGCAATCCGGCCACAAACAGCACGTTGGTGCTGCTCACGTTGGATGGAAACGACGCAGGCAGTGGAGCTCATCAATTCCGTTACCGTTATTCCGGCGGAGAGTGGGAATCCTGGATCGATTTGACCGGCGAGGGTCTGGGAGAAATCGCCGATGTGCCGCT
>CAZHXC010000190.1:0-6724 GCA_964536145.1 uncultured Spirochaetales bacterium
AGTGCGGAGGCTATCGCCAAGGTAACTTCATCGGCGTTGATGTTGAGCGCCTCTCCGGCTTCATCCATCGATACCGGCGATATCACCGGCACATACCGCTCTGCGAGAAGTGCGGATAGAAGCTCCGTAACGATGCGCGTTGGTCTGCCGGTACGCGTGTCAGGGCCAACGGCCTCACCAATGACGGTAGCGCCGTCTACACCGCTCAAACCAACCGCCCCGACTCCTCCGGCGTGTAACCTACGGACGAGCTGCTTGTTTACCTTCCCCGCTAGTACCATATCCACGAGGTCCATCTCCTCCGGTCTCGTCACGCGTACTCCATCGGCAAACACCGGTTCTATCTGGAATATCTTGGAGACGCGGCTGACTTCCGCCCCTCCCCCGTGAATGAGGACAAAACTGTAATCGTTCCGGAGTCTCTTTAGCTCCTCGATAAAAAGATCGAGTACCCGATCATCCGCGGCGACTCTTCCGCCTATTTTTATGCATGCTACAGGACGGCTCATAGCCCCTCTCCAATATCAGGGATTTTCTCCCTTATTTCTTCAATCAGGCTTGTTCTCTCGGTCTGTTCTTCCAGCACGAGGATTACGGTGTCGTCCCCCGCTACGGTGCCGAGCAAGCCGCCCAGCTCGAGATTGTCGAGCGCTATCGCCACGCTGTCCGCGTGACCTGCAAGAGTTTTTACCACCGCCAGGTTGGCTGAAAACTGTATGGAAAGCCAGCCGCGCTCGATATCCTGGGTGTAGTGTTTTATCGACTCCCTCACCTGTTCATCACTGGGAATCGCGTAATAGTAGCCCGCGGTATCGTCGTAGATTTTACCCACCCTGAGCGACTTCAGGTCCCTTGAAAGCGTTGCCTGCGTCACATCAAACCCTTCCCTGTGGAGATGGGCAAGCAAATCCTCCTGACTGGAAACCCGATTATTCCTGATCTGCCGCGAAATCGCCTTGTGTCGGGCTTCCCTGTCTTTCATACCGCGCCTTGTATATTTATGCTCAATATCTGCATAAACATACATTATCCGTCATGGAAGTGCAAGCTCAAGTGACCGGAAAAAAGCGCTTTTTGCCGGGATCTGAGGAATGATTGATTGATGATGCTCTCCGATATTATGCTACAGCTCCATGGAACGGCTCTCTATTGAAAATCCTTTTTCCGGGTCTCCCGTCTATTACCTCCGGCAAACAGAATCGACCATGAAAGATGCGGCGCGTTTGGCCGCCGATGAAGCGGTCTCAGGTACAGTGGTTGTTGCCGACTATCAGACCGCGGGGCGTGGAAGGTTCGTTACTAGAAAGTGGGTGAGCGGTCCGGGAGAGGGGTTGCTCTTCACGCTCATTCTCGATCAGGCGATGTTGAAGAACCGGGCGCCCTTAACCCCGCTTCTTGCCGGACTTGGCGTGGCGAACTATGTGGAGCAAAGTACCGGAAAACCGTGCCTGGTGAAGTGGCCGAATGATGTGATCGTGGAGGGCGGCAAGGTTTCGGGCATCCTTTGTGAATCGAAGGGAAGCGTCGTCTTCATCGGCATCGGAATAAACTGTGAGTCTTTGCCGCCGGGTGCGCCGCAGCCCCACGCCGCGCTCCCCAAAGTTTCGCTTGCCGGGCTCGGCGCCCGGAAAACCGCTCCAGTGGCAATACTCGAAGAGGTGCTCTCGTCTTTGAGGGCCGCTTTTCTGAGCAGAGACCCGTTGGAAAAGATCGGTGAGAAGCTCTATTTGAGGGGCAGGCAAGTCGCGGTGCTTTCGGGTACCGGAGGAGGGGAAGCCATTCACGGTATACTCGAAGGGCTGGGTGCCGGAGGGCAGCTTCTCGTAAGAGAGACCGATAGCAAACGGTTGCGGGAGATCTATAGCGGCGAGTTGGCGGTCCCCGGTCTGAGATAGCGGCACCAGGGTTCCCCGGTATCCTTCAGAGCGTTCATTATGGAGGGATACCGTTTGCTGCCGGCGGTTTGGACGGTAATTGCAAAGACCGTGTGAATCGCATAGTGAGAATAGCATTCACCGGATGCAGAATGGTAACAACCGCCGGGGCTGACAAAGGCCGTTTTTTTCACGCCTCTTTTTTCTATTCTTACCGGCAGCTGCCTGAAGACGTTTGTTCCGGTTTCCGGATAGGTGATATACACCGCGTGTGTGTCGTTCTGCAGCTTGAATGCGCCGCCTGTAAACAGATAGTGACCCGTGTTGCCGGTAAGTTCGCTCGTATACTTCTCTCCGTCCAACGCCCTCGCCTCCACTGTAAAAGCGGCTTCCCCGCGATACTCGAACAGCGGTAGTTCAAGCGGCGCCCAGGCTTGCACGCAAACTCCATCCGAAAATTGCGGGAAGGCGCACACCGTTGAGACGACAAGATGCTCCTCTCCTTCTATAAAGAGGAAATCACGGACGATGTGTCCAGGCCGTGTGACGCCGGCGCCGTCAATGGTCAGTGAGGAGCGCAGACCGTGGGAGGATTCTGCCTCAAATGAAAAAGCGCCGTCATTCCTGAAATCGTATCTCAAATCTTCAACAACGTAGTAGGACGACGCCGGTTTACCGCAGAGCACCGGTTTTTCGTGCTTGTTGATTCCGGTGAGCATTCCCTCGTCAAAAAAAGCCGATATATCCCGATAGATCAGGGAGACCGCGCCGGACATATCGGCAATCAGGCTCCGTTCTGTCACCGGGATCTCCTCTCGTTCCGATATCGGAGTACCGGGTAGCGGCGAAGCTACAGCTGTGGCCAACAGTCTCTCCCTCATAATGGATGTATCTTTGCCGGTGCCCGGGTTTTGCATCCGCCGCCCGCGGGAGCTCGCCGAAATTGCGGTTCTGCTGTAACCGGTGGTGAAGCGCCTGCAAAGCCCGGATGGTACCGGGTGAGCGGGTACGGTGCGCCAGGAGTGCTTTTCAACCGGCATGGAAGCATCATCAATCTCGCTTAAGTTCTTGAAGACGATTCCTGTGTCGAGCAGGTGTGTCAGCTCATGCACCTGGGACGATATCTCGTCGCGGCGGGTTGATCGGTCTGCGCAAAGGTGCAAAGCAACAGGAAACGGTGAGCGGCGGAGGCGTTTTACCATATCTCTCTTAAATTGTCCGGCTGTCTGCTGTTTCTCAGGAGGCGTGTATAGGGTAATTCGCACGGACTTCTGCGGCGTCATATAGAGGTAGCAGGATTCATCGGACGCCTCATCGATGAGCTCGAGAAGCAATCGTTCTGCAAAAGAGTGATACATATCTCTACTGCTTGCGCGTCGCCAGTCCGGGTTGGCCGGGAAAACAACAGGGTAAATGCCCTCAAATACGTCGTTACCACCGGACTGCCAGGGGTTGTGCAGCGCCCACTCGAGGTCTTGCCGGATATCTTTAGCAAGGAGAAATGTATGTGGAGCGGCTGCGTATCCCCGCGGAAGAAAGAGATCTCTGCCTGAGGCAAGCCTTCCTCTCAGCATCGGTACCAGTCGCGCTTCCTGCCCTGTGCGGTATTCAAGAAACCGGGCCGGAAAACACCAATGCACAGGTACGCTCTCCAGCTCGCCTTTTGATTCGAGTTCTTCTATGAATCCGGCAAACGCCGGAAGCAGGGTACCGGGGTCGGTTGCGAGGGAGATAAACACGCATACTGAACGGTTACGGTTTTCGAGCATACCGTATTGTGCCCCCCAGTGGCGGACGATGCAATATTTTTGCAATTTTCTATTGATGAAACGGAAAAAGATTTGTATCTTTTGGCAGGAAATTAGCCTCCCGACTGCTCTAAACACCCGTATATCAAAAAGATACGGGTGTTGATATATAGTGACGATGAGTAGACAATCGGGAAATTGAAATGTCAAAGAGAGGTGAAAAATGGCTAAGCAGTTGCAATTCAATGAAGAAGCCAGGAGAGCACTTCTCCAGGGTGTAACAAAGCTATCGAATTCCGTAAAAGTGACCTTGGGTCCGAAAGGAAGAAACGTGCTTCTTGACAAGAAGTTCGGCGCTCCAACCGTGACCAAGGACGGGGTCTCTGTTGCGAAGGAAATCGAGCTGGAAGATCCCTACGAGAATATGGGTGCTCAGCTACTGAAAGAAGTAGCAACAAAGACAAATGACATCGCGGGTGATGGTACTACAACGGCAACGGTGCTGGCGTACTCAATGATCAAAGAAGGTCTGAAGAGCGTTGCAGCGGGTATCAATCCGATGGGTCTCAAAAGAGGGATCGACAAAGCCGTTGATTTGGCTGTTGAAGAGATCAGAAAGGCGGCCAAAGATATCAAGGATAAGGAAGAGATATCTCAGGTGGCCTCTATTTCAGCCAACAACGACAAAGAAATCGGCGATGAGATAGCTAATGCTATGGAGAAAGTCGGGAAGGACGGTGTCATAACCGTTGAAGAATCCAAGACTATCGAATCTACCACCGACTTTGTTGAAGGCATGCAGTTTGATCGCGGATATCTTTCTCCGTATTTCGCGAACAACAAAGAGGACATGACCGCGGTTCTGGAGAATCCTTTCATATTTATCCATGACAAGAAGATTTCGAATATGAAGGATCTGCTTCCGCTGCTGGAAAAAATCGCGCAGTCAGGAAGACCGTTGCTCATGATTGCCGAGGATGTGGAAGGCGAGGCTCTCGCTACCCTGGTAGTGAATACCCTCCGCGGCACGCTGAACGCCGTAGCCGTCAAGGCGCCGGGTTTCGGAGACAGGCGGAAGGCTATGCTCGAGGACATCGCGGTTCTCACCGGCGGACAGGTGATTGCCGAAGAGCTTGGTTTGAAGATTGAAAACACAGAACTCGATCAGCTTGGTTCGGCAAAATCGGTCAAAGTTGAAAAAGAGAACACTACAATCATCAACGGCGCCGGAAAGGCCGCGGACATCAAAGAGCGGATCGCCCAGATCAAGGCGCAGATTGATGAGACAACTTCCGATTATGACAGGGAGAAGCTTCAAGAACGGCTCGCAAAGCTCGCCGGCGGTGTAGCGGTAATAAATGTAGGCGCCGCTACTGAGGTAGAACTCAAAGAGAAGAAGCATCGTGTTGAAGATGCTTTGAGCGCAACCAGAGCTGCTATCGAGGAAGGCATTATCCCCGGCGGTGGTGTGACCATGATCCAGGCCGTACACGCGCTCGATAAGATCGACCTCTCGGTCTATGATGAAGAGGAGAAGGTTGGATTTACCATCGTGAGGCGCGCCCTTGAAGAGCCGATCAGGCAAATTGCCATAAACGCCGGCTTAGACGGCGCCATAATCGCGGACAAAGTCAAACACGAGAAGAAAGGCATCGGCTTTGATGCGGCTACCATGGAATGGGTTGACATGGTGAAAAGCGGAATTATTGATCCGTGCAAGGTTACCCGTTCGGCTCTCCAGAATGCTGCTTCAATCGCAGGTCTTCTTCTTACAACAGAATGTACCATTACCGATATTCCTGAAAAGGAATCGGCAGGTGCAGGCGGCGCTGGAGGCGGCATGCCCCCCGGTGGAATGGGCGGCATGGGCGGCATGGGCGGCATGATGTAATTGCAGGCTGATTGTTAGCTGATATTTTGGGCTCTCATGCTATACTGTATGGGAGCCTTTTTTTGCAATTGTGGTTGCCCCGCAACCTCCGATCGTGACATTTGACCGCTTCATAAAGCTGCATGTAACGTTATTGAGGGATTATGGTTGCGGGACAGCCTTAATTGATGTGGTGGTTTTTCGAGGTGCTTTCGGGAGAGTGTGAGGCTGCTTATGCGGAGAGAAGATTTCATATTCGTCATAGGATACGACGGTGACACGGCGATCGTCGACGGAAAGGCAAAGAGAAGATACGGCAAGCTGAAAACCGCACAGCTTGCGGAGACCGGGTTGTTCAAGGCTGCATTCTGTTCGGCACTGTTTTCCGGTGATGAGCAGGAAATGCAACTGGTGCTTGATTCGTATAATCAAGGTGAACAGACGCCATATTCGCGTGTTGATGATCTCAAGCGGCTATTTGGCGTGTATGAAGTGCCGGAGACAATCACCAAGGTCAAAGTGCTGTAGCTTAACGGTTTACTTGCGGTCTTACTTGACGCGGCTTCTTTTTACGTGTTACTTTTCCAGATCACTAGAATCGCAAATTACGTTTCCAGCGGCGCTTGCCACTAAGAGACGCTGCTTCAAGATAGCGGAAAACACTTGCGCAGGATACAAAACAAAGGAAACGAATCGCTTCTATACATAAAGAGGTTTAGGATATGAATCATGTGTTTGATTTTCTTCCCATCCTGATGGGAATGCCCGCAGGCGGAACGTCCGGTTCGAGCGGAGGTTCCGGCCAGCTGGTAACAACCATTATCACTTTTGGTCTTGTTATACTCATTTTTTACTTTCTCATCATTCGGCCGCAAAGCAAGAAGCAGAAGGAAACAAAGCAGATGCTCGCCCAGATCAAAAAGGGTGACAAGATTGTCACTATCGGCGGCATCCGCGGCACCGTTCAGACGGTGCACGATGATACGGTTGTGGTGAAAGTCGATGACAGCACCAAACTTGAGTTTTCGAAAAGCGCCATTTCCAATGTGGTGCAGCGGACTCCTGTGAAGAAGGAACAGCAGTCCGACAGTTCTGATAAAGACAACAACGAAGAAAACACTGAGTCGTAAACAGGAATGAGTGTTTCTGATCGGAGCGCTGTATGAGCAAACGAGCAAGGCTGTTGGTTGTGCTGGCGGTGATCATCGTATTCGGTGTATTCCTTTACCCGA
>CAZHXC010000191.1:0-6723 GCA_964536145.1 uncultured Spirochaetales bacterium
TAAAATACATTCTGTCGTCAACTGCGGATTTCGCCCGGATTTCGAGCACGACTTCCTTGTCAACAATATTGATTTTCCGTTTAGTAATCTCCGCCGGAGGATCCAGATACGAAACGCGGAACTTAAAGCTACTAGGGAAAATATCGAGATGACACCCGTAGTTTTCTTGGAGGTCTGCTATCGCTTCAGAGGCCTTTTCCAATTTACTACCCGCCATTAGGTCTTTCACGGAAAAGCCCATTGTGGCAACGCAATTAGTTTCATTCGATGTAAGTATGGGGCTGTAGGCAGGTATTTCTTCGCGGGGATCGATCTTGGCAAAGAACGCGGTAAGGGTCTTGTTGATCTCGTCGCATACCTCTGTAGGTCCGTTAACGGTTAAAAGGATACGACGGTCTTCTATATTGAGGTTTTCTATTACGTAACTTTTCTGTTGGTACTCAAAGCTCCCGTTAGCAAACCTAATTGAAGGACCTGCGATTCGCAGGGGCGCTCCAACATCAAATAGAGGATCAACCTGAACGTCGAGGCTATACTTACGTGCAATACGCTGAACGTTCGATTTTGTCGATATCTTTCCGAAAGGTAAATCATCAATTGGAAAAATGCGAATCTGAGTTGTCCTTAGATTACGAATCTTCGGCATAGGCTACAATCCTGTCTCCTATGAAAACTTGGTTCGATCCGATGATCGATTTTGCGTAAGGACCTATTGTGGCAAAATTGCCTTGATTATCCCATGTATTGGCAAGAAGAGAATCATCTCCGGTATCGGAATTAGGCGTGAGTGCATATACACCAAGGAATTGACGAAATAAGGAGTTATTTGTAAACAACAAATCTGTAACCATTTCCTGGAATCTTTGGATCGAGTTCCACAACGAAGTCATGTCTGTTTCAATTTGCTCAAGTTTATTACTTACCTGTGACTCGCCGGAATCCCTTTCCAGAGTACTTGTAATAAACTGATTTACCGATACTCCGGCCTCAGCAGCTAAAATGGCGATGCGACGGTGCGTTTCAGGTGGAATGCGTAACGAGATTTTCCCCTTATATTCTCGCGCGGATATTGGTTCAGGAATAGTTTCATTGTCTTCTGACAGCCACTCAACCGCACTCTCGACAACCGACCTTACTTCCGTCAACGCTTCTTCAGGGGACTCGCCAAATCCAGATATCGATGAAAACTCAGCACACAATCCAATGTATGACTCGTCTTCTTCGGAATAGTAGACCCGATAGGTATATCGATCTGAGATTTTTCCTTCGTTACTCATCTTCCGACACCTCATTTTCAAGCATTCGAACCAACAGACTCCTCACCAACTTGACTTGATATGGATTGGCCATCTTTTTTGACTTTTTGGCCGGTTGGATGTTGATAATCCGATTGTCGGCGTAAGCGGTCTTATAAATGCGGTGGTCACCACGTATTCTACAGTCTCCAAAATACTGATCGCAAATCTTACACAAATCTGAGTATTTGACATTTTTGGGATTACTAAGAACATGAAAAGGATTTTGACTCACTTAAAATTACTTTATCCCTGCCAAATATCCATGCCACACTTGAATGATATCACTATTGCTATCAAAATGGCAACCATATTTTCCTTATTACTGTAAAAACACGATTACGTTGGCTTAACACATGTAGGCTGCGGCGATAATCTCAACGTTTTCGCCCACCCTACAAAATTACCAGTATTATAAGTCACACGCACCGTGCCGCATAGCCAAAGGGAGCTCGGAGCGCCATGTCTCAGAAGATTTCACAAAGATAGGATGGCAACGGCGACGAAATTGCCCGGTGCGCTCTTTTCTTGTCTGCCGCACCACCAATCTTCCTCTTCTTATGGTAGTATGATTCACCGTGCATAAGAAGACCGAATCTGGGTGAAACTATAGGGAGCAAATGACATGGATGTATTTCGCCTACGAGACGCGCTGATATCCGAGTACAAAGAATACATCCGAAGCTTCATTACTATCCGCGATGAGCGCATCCGAAAGCTCGTGGATGACCAACTTGATGCAAACCTGCTCTGGCCGGATCCGCTCATACAGCTAAATCCCGCATTCGAGCCGGGAAGGACCATATCAGAGCTATGCGAAGAGGGCTTGTTGAACCGGGAGTGCGATCGGATCTTTCGGGCCGGCAAATCAAGAACTGATGCCGGCAAGACGTTGCGCCTTCATCGACATCAGGAGCAAGCGGTTCGAACGGCGGCAGGCGGCAACAACTACGTTCTGACGACGGGCACGGGATCAGGAAAAAGCCTCGCCTACATTATTCCTATCGTTGATTATGTACTAAAAAACGGTCCGGGAAACGGTGTGCGCGCCATTATTGTCTACCCGATGAACGCGCTGGCAAACAGCCAGGAGGGTGAGCTTGGCAAGTTCCTCCGAACAGGGTATCCGGATGACCGGGGCCCGGTAACGTTTGCCAAGTACACCGGGCAAGAAAACGAAGAGCGGCGCCACGAAATCCTTTCGAATCCGCCGGATATTATTCTTACGAACTACGTGATGCTCGAGCTCATGCTCACCCGTCCTCGAGAACGTTCACTTATTACAAGCACACAGGATCTTCGTTTTTTGGTACTTGATGAGCTGCATACCTATCGGGGCAGGCAGGGCGCTGACGTGGCTATGCTTGTTCGAAGAGTACGGCACCATTTTCAGTGCGGTAATCTGCAATGCGTTGGAACTTCGGCAACCCTGGTCGGATCAGGTAGCCGGGAAGAGCAATATCGTGAGATCGCTTCGGTCGCTTCCCGATTGTTCGGCGCGCCGGTTGCCACAAATCATGTCATCGGGGAGACACTCAGGCGAGTCACACCAGATTTCGCAATCGATGACCTTGATTTTCGCGCTCGACTGAAAAAAGCAGTAACAGACGGGGTAAATGACGCCGCCGGCAACGAGGGGTTTTATGAGAATCCGCTCACTCAGTGGATCGAAAGCAACCTTGGGCTTGAGCGAAACCAAGTTACGGGTTCTCTTATGCGGGCAACGCCCCAATCCCTATCTGGTCCGAACGGCATTGCAGCGCAACTATCTGATATCACGGGTTTGGATAAAACGGCATGCGAAAGGGCGCTGCAAAATCACCTCCTCAAGAGCTCGCAATACATCGAAGAAGGTAGTCGGTTTCCGGCGTTTGCGTTCAGGTTGCACCAGTTTGTGAGCCGTGGTGACACGGTATATGCATCACTCGAGGGGGAGGCTCATCGCCATATCACGCTGAATGCCCAGCAGTATGTTCCGGAGGATCGTGACCGCATATTGCTGCCGCTGGCATTTTGCCGGGAATGCGGGCAAGCCTACTACACGGTAAGACTTGTCCCGCACGCAACCGGACGTCGTGTTGTGAAACGGATGCTTTCAGACCAGCACAGCGAGGAAGACACCGAAGCGGGCTTCCTTTTCATAAGCGATGAATCCCCATGGCCCGAGCTCGAGGATGAGATCATAAAGCGTCTCCCGGACGATTGGATTGATGATAGTGTGGATCCCGCCAAAGTCCTACGAAACAGGAGAGAGTACGTTCCGGAGTTACGTAACTTTGCTCCGTCAGGTGTAGAAGCAGAAAACGGAGTAGCTGCCGCCTATTTCAAGGCGCCGTTCCGATTCTGCCTGCGTTGCGGCATCGCATACGGCATGCGGCTCGCGAGCGATTTTACCAAGCTATCTGTACTTGGAACTGAAGGTCGAAGTACCGCCACGACGATCCTTGCTCTATCGACAATCCGGCACCTCCAGACAGAAACGACCCTTGATCCGAAGGCGCGCAAGCTCCTGAGCTTCACTGACAACCGGCAAGACGCTTCCCTGCAGGCGGGCCATTTCAACGATTTCGTGGAAGTCGGGCTCTTGAGATCTGCCCTTTACCGGGCTGTCGCCGGTGCCGGGGAATCGGGATTGCGGCACGACGAGCTCGTCTCGCGTGTATTCGACGCTATCGAGCTCCCGATAACTTTGTACGCGGGCGAACCTGCTGTCCGGTTTCAAGCACTCGAGGACACCAAGGCGGCGCTGCGCTCGGTCCTTGGCTACCGCATATACCAAGATCTGAGACGTGGATGGCGTATATCAGCGCCAAACCTCGAGCAATGCGGGCTTCTCGAGATCAGATATCTCTCACTTGAAGAAATCTGCCGGGCGGAGGATCTGTGGGAGGAAAGCCATCCAACACTCCGTGATGCGAGGCCAGAAACGAGAATAACGGTGGTGAAAACGCTGCTTGATTTTATGCGGCGGTCACTCGCAATAAAGGTGGGATATCTCGAGCAGGAAGAACAGGAGCGGATCAAATTACGCAGCGAGCAGCGGCTTCGCGCACCATGGGCGATTGATGAGCAGGAAACCCTCGATCACTCGAAAGTTCTCTTCGCCCGAAAAGCCGGGAGAGGTGAAAGCAGAGAAGTCGACGTGTTCGTCACACCTTTGAGTTCGTACGGGCTCTATCTTCGAAGGAAGAACGTTTTCGCGGATTATTCTGAGCGGATTAGCGTCGACGATACACGGGAGATCATTGCCGGCATTCTTCATGCCCTGCACCAGGGCGGTATCCTCGCGGAAGCAAGAAAGCCAACAGATGCCGGCGATGTCCCCGGGTACCAGCTCCTCGCCTCGTCATTCCTCTGGCTCGCCGGCAGCGGCGAGAAACCGTTTCACGATCCACTTCGCATACCGCAAATCGGAGACGAAGAGGGGACGACGAATCCGTACTTCATCGATCTGTACAAAGCATCGGCCCGTGAGGCCGTCGGCATTGAGGCGCACGAGCATACTGCCCAGGTCCCTCCGGAGATTCGCCGTGATCGCGAAGACCTCTTTCGTAACGGTGAATTGCCTGTTCTTTTTTGCTCACCCACGATGGAGCTTGGCATAGACATCGCGACGCTTAACGTTGTGAATATGCGCAACGTACCACCGACACCGGCGAACTACGCCCAGAGAAGCGGGCGTGCCGGGCGGAGCGGTCAGCCGGCGCTGGTGTTTTCATACTGCTCCACTTTCAGGTCCCATGATCAGTATTTCTTCAAGCGGCCGGAGCTCATGGTAACGGGTGCGGTCGAGCCGCCGAGGATAGAGCTGTCAAACGAAGACCTGATACGCTCCCACATGCACTCAGTCTTGCTGACTGAGACTCAAGCGTATCTCGGTTCTTCATTGGCGGATGTACTCAGTCTCGAACAAGCTCCCGAAGCTATGTCCGTCAAGGAATCACTCGCCCTTGATTTGTGTAATACCAGTGCACAATATCGTGCCATAGAGGCCGGGCGAGCGATACTCTCGAGCATAGAAGACGAGCTTCAGGACGCAGTCTGGTATGACGATGAATGGTGCGCAGAGGTCATCCGAAGAGCTTTCGACGAGTTTGACCAAGCGTGCGGGAGATGGCGCGATCTCTATGTAGCGGCGCTGGCGCAGCGCGATGCCCAGCACGGGATCATATCGAACGTGTCACGCCCTGCGATAGACAAACAGCGTGCAAAACGGCTTCGCGCCGAAGCGGAAACACAGATTGAGCTCCTTACGCAATCCGGCAATGCCGTCGAGGGCGATTTCTACAGTTACCGCTATTTCGCGAGCGAAGGGTTCTTACCGGGATACAATTTCGGGCGACTGCCGCTTTCAGCGTATATCCCGGGGGGTAAACGATTCCGGAGCCGGGAAGAGTATATTTCGCGGCCGCGGTTTCTGGCTATTTCGGAGTTCGGACCACGGGCGCTCATCTATCATGAAGGATCGCGTTTCAGGATCGATAGGGTAATCCTACCGATCAGAAACGAGCAGGATCAACTGCCACTCTCCTTTGCGAAGATATGTCACTCCTGCGGCTACCTGCATTCGATCGCGCAAGAGCCCGGGCCGGATACATGCGAACGCTGCGGCGTGCTTCTCCCGGGCGTCATGCGCAATTTGTTCCGCATGCAGAATGTCGTGACCAGGCGAGCCGACAGGATCAATTCCGATGAGGAGGAACGAACGCGGCAGGGATATGAAATTGTCACGGCAGTGCGCTTCAACGAGCACGAAGGAAGCACGCAGGCGGTTCGGTGCGACGTACGCGAAGGCGAAAATACCCTCGGAGTTTTCCATTGCGGGCCTGCTGCTACGATATGGCGAATAAACCGGGGATGGTCACGACGAGATAAGAAGAGCGAGATTGGCTTTTATCTCGACATAGAGTCCGGCCGATGGGCAACGAATCCGAAAGATGAGGATGACCCGGAATCACCGGTAGGGCGTCAGCTCGAACGAGTCGTCCCGTATGTGGAGGATCGGCGGAACACTTTGATATTCGAACCCACCGGTGTCCTTGACGTTGCCGTCATGGCGACGCTCCAGGCGGCGTTAAAGAGCGCGATACAGGTGACATTCCAGCTCGAGGATAGTGAGCTTGCGGCAGAACCGCTTCCTGCTTCCGATGACCGCCGGATGATTCTCTTCTGTGAAGCCTCAGAGGGAGGCGCAGGTGTACTTCGACACATCGTCGAAGATGAGGACGTGCTCGGCCGTGTTGCGCGTGAGGCACTCTCGCTTTGCCATTTCGATCCGGATACCGGAGAGGACAAGCGCCGTTCTCTCCGCGCTACCGAAGATTGTGAGGCGGCGTGTTATGATTGTCTGATGAGCTACACCAATCAGCCTGATCACCAGGTGCTTGATCGCCAACTCGTGAAAGAACTGCTGAGACAACTCATGCAT
>CAZHXC010000192.1:0-6715 GCA_964536145.1 uncultured Spirochaetales bacterium
GGCTACAACAAGTACGGGCTCTATGGTCCTATTATGGGTGGATACGCGGGAGGGCCCGAGGCGACGGCCATCGTCCATGTGGCCCACCACTTCCTGGGGCTGACGGTGTTCGGGGCGCAGTGGCACGACGGGTTTCCGCTTCATCTGATGCAGGGATGCAACTCCACTCGTGATCTTCTCTGGCTCATCAGCGTCACCGGCCAGGCAATCGCGAGGAACTCCCACCTGCTGATTGGGGTGAGCCCCTTCACCGCCGCCGGGCCCTGCACCGAGATGATCGTCTACGAGCTCAGCGCGGTCACTCTCGCAGCGGTGGTTTCAGGACTCCACCTCAACCCGGCGGCTGCGGCAAGAAACAAGCAGCCGGAGCGTTCCACCGGCATGGAGGCCCGCATCTGCGCGGAAACCGGACATGCTGTTGCGCGGAACGGTATCCGGCGAAACGACGCAAACGATATTGTAAAAAAGATCCTAGCCGAATACGAAAACGACATCCCGGAAGCTCCGCTGGGAAAACGGTTTGATGAATGTTATGACCTGGGATCGGTCCGGCCCACGGATGAATACCTGGAAATCTACGAGCGGTGCAAGGCGAAGCTGAAGACTTTCGGCCTGACGGTATAGCGGGGGGTTCTGCCCGGACATCGCCGTATGCCGTCGCTCGAGTCCGCGGCGAGGTGAAAGATCCGGAATGGAGACGCCAGTGCAAAAAAGGATAATCATCGACCACACGCGATGCACCGGATGCATGATGTGCGTGCAGGCGTGTTCTCTCGAAAAGACGTGCGCGTTCAATCCGGCGGCTTCACGTATCCGGATTATCGATTGGGAAAAGTCCGGAGAGACGATGCCGATACTCTGTCAGCACTGTGTTGAGCCTGTCTGTCTCCCTGCCTGCCCGGAGGCCGCCATAAGCCGCGATCCTCAAACCGGTGTCATCCGTATTGATCCTGATCTCTGTATCAGCTGCAAAACCTGCAGGAGCGTCTGCCCTTACGCAGGCCCGGTTTATTCGGCCACCGAAAAACAGGTGGTCCTCTGCGATTTGTGTGACGGTGAGCCTGCCTGCGTTGGTATATGCCCGACGGACGCGCTGCGTTTCGCGGCGTGTACCCCGGCGGAATCAGCCGCCGCCATGGCCGAAGCGAGGAAACACCTCGTCAAGAAGGAGCGCGGCGAATGAGGATGCTGACAATCGATCTCTCCATCCGGACGGTTTGGGTAGAGAAGATTCCGCGGGAGTGGCGCCGGAAATACATCGGCGCGCGGGGCTATGCAGCGCGGCTTCTCTACGATCACACCGGACCTAACAGCGATCCGTTGGGACCTGAAAACCTCATCATCATTGCCGCCGGTCCCCTCACCGGTACGATGGCGCCGGGCTCGAGCCGTTGTGAAGTGGTATCCAAATCACCACTGACGGGGATATACGGCCGCGGCGATACCGGCGGCGCCTTTGGTTCACTCATGCGATACGCCGGGTACGATGTGATCCTGATCAAAGGCCGCTCCGCGCGTCCGGTCTATCTCTGGATAGACAATGATACCGTCGAGATAGAAGACGGCAACGAAATCTGGGGTCTCGATGTGTGGAAGGCGCGGGATGAAATTTTAAGGCGGCATGAATCACAGGATCCGACGGACAACCGATATCTCAACCCGGTCGGAAGCCTGCTCATCGGTCCCGCCGGTGAGAACTTGAGCATGGCGGCCTGCGTGATGAGCGGGGTAGCCCACGCAGCGGCGCTCGGCGGGTTGGGTGCGGTCTGGGGATCGAAGAACCTGAAAGGCATAGCCATACGGGGAAGCCGCGGGATCCGCGTAGCACGGCCAAAAGAGTTCTTGCAAGCTTGCCGTTCACAGCTCGAACGCTACCACGAAGACCCCATGTATGAGAGCACCCGCAAGTGGGGCACTCTCGGTTGGGTCGGCGGGTCGGACAGTCGTTCGGCCATATCGGACTACATGCTCGGGACCCGGTTCAAGGAGATCGAGGAGGAGGCGTTTGCGCCAATCATAGAAAAGAACCGTGCCTGTTACGGATGCCCGATTCACTGCGACCACTTCCTCCACGTCAGGGACGGCAAGTACAAAGGCTCGAAGGGTGAAGGCGTTGAAGGATTCGTGCAGATACTGGGGATGTCTTTCAAAACCGCCAGCGCGCCGTTTCTCGCCGAGTGGAACAATCTGTGCAACCGGCTGGGGGTCAACGTCAGCTCCGCGGGTGTTGCGATTATCTGGGCGATGGCTCTCTGGAAAGAGGGGCTCATCACCGCTGAAGACACAGACGGCATCGAAATAACCGAAGGAAACGAAGATGCTATCATGGAGCTGACCCGCAGGATCGCCTACCGTAAAGGATTTGGAGATATCTTAGCCGATTTTCCTCTGAAGGCCGCCGAAAGACTCGGCCGGAACTCAGATCAATACGCCGCCCACACAAAGGGGCAGTTCGCCTGGATGCCCGGCCACGGGATAGGCATCACCCTGATCTACACCATGGCGCTCAACGTCAACACCCGCGGCTATGATCGCCTCATGGGCGGCATGAGCATCCTGACGCCGAATCTCCGCGCCGAATTTGGGATTACTGAAGAGCTCCTCACCCGTTTGGGCAGCGAGCGCTATGGCGATCCGGATATCTTCTCAAAAAACGAGTGGACCTATCACCCCAAAATCGTGGAGGCGGAGTGTGATTTTGAGCACATGATGGTATTGGCCGATATGATGGGCACCTGCAAGTTCGCGACGCAGTACAACCATCCGGTAACTGGCATTAACGTAGGGCGGTGGAAGGACTTCCTCTCGGCGGCGACCGGCGAAAGCTTCCCGGAGGAGGAGATCATAGACGCGGCAAAGCGCATCATTACCCTCGAACGCTGCTACAATGCGCGGGAAGGATGCCGCCGGATCGATGATTATCCTTTCTACCTCTGGTGGAAGAAGAAGTATGGAAAACCACACCCACTCTACACCGGAGACCAGATTCCTCTCACCGAGGAGAACTACGACAGGATCCTCGATGAGTGGTACGCCTTGCGCGGCTGTGATGCGCAAACCGGGATACCGCGGGCGGATGAGCTCAAGCGCTGCGGACTCGCTGATGTGGCGAAAGACCTCCTGACAATAGCGAATCTCAAGGGTAATTCGGATACGCCGCACATATGAGACTCCGTGGGTAGGGAACGGGCAGCACTGCAGGTGCGGCTATTTGACACCGCGACGGGCGCCATTTATAATCGATAATAAAATGATGTAGGGCCTCTTCACGTTGATTCCTGCGACATAGATCCGGAGGATAGTATGAAAAAAGCGCTAGTAGTCATTTGCGCGCTGTTAATTATCGGCAGCCTGTTTTTGATCGGCTGCAAAAAAGAAGAATCTGCCGCCGAAACCGATGCAGTGGACAAATACGGCGGCACCCTGACAAGGGCATATTTCGCGCCGGGAACCCTTGATCCCGCTTTTGCAAGCGATATCACTTCGGGCGAAATTTGCGGCCTTTGGGGTGATTATCTCTGCTACGTTGACGAGAATCTCTCCATCGATCAGAGCCGGAGTCTCTCTGAGGACTGGGAAGTCAGCTCAGATGGCCTCACCTACACCTTCACGCTGCGGCAGGGAGTCATGTTTCACAACGGCGAAGAGATGACATCAGAGGACGTAAAGTTCACCTTTGACCGTCTGCGGGACCCCGAGATAGGCGCTGCGACAGTGAGCCTCTACACAAACATCGACACCGTGGAAGCCACCGACACCTATACGATTGTCTTCACCCTGAAAAAGGTGAACCCTGATTTTCTGTTTCAGCTCGGCGAATATCAGGCGATCATCACCTGGGCGGGCACGGAGAACTTCAACATCGAACATATCGGTACCGGTAAGTTCATGATAGACACCTATCTGCCTGAAGATAGGATTACCTTCAAACGGAATCCCGATTACTGGCGGCACGATGATATGGGGAATCAACTCCCCTATCTCGACGGAATTGATTACCTCTTCCTGCCCGAACCGTCGTCTCAGGTGGAGGCGCTCCGCGGAGGACAGGTGGACTATCTGATATATCTGCCGTCCGAGTACGTGCAGACCGTCGAGAATGACCCAAATTTGGTGGTGTATCAGAAACCCTCCAACTTTCATTACGCGGTCCGCATGCGCTCTGACCGGGCGCCCTTTGACGATGCCAGAGTACGTCAGGCCTTTCGCGCGGCGGTAGACAGAGAAGAGATCCTCCAGGGCGCCTTCGAAGGCCTCGGGGTGACGGGTCGTGACACACCGATCGGCCCCGCATATGGCGACTACTATCTGAATGTGCCTGAACCACAAAGAGACGTGGAAGAGGCAAAGCGTCTGCTCGCTGAAGCCGGATACGCCGACGGACTGACAGTCACCCTGACAACTCAGCAAAGCTCGGCGATTCCCGCAATGGCAACCATCATGAAGGAGCAATTGGCTGATGCCGGCGTGAACATCGAGATCCAGCTCGTGCCGCCGGATGTCTATTACGGTGCCGACAATCTCTGGCTCGAGGCGGATTTTGCAATGACCGACTGGGGCCCCCGTGCCACCCCGCAGAGCTATCTCGATCTTGCCTACGTCTGTGACGCGAAATGGAACGAAAGCCACTACTGTGACCCTGAGCTCGATGAGCTCGCGGCCCAGGCCGCCGTGGAGCTCGATACCGAAAGACGGGCTCAAATCTATGCCGATATTCAGCGCCATTTCATGGAACAGGGACCGCTCATCGTCCCGTTTTTTACAAACAATCTCTTTGGCGCAACTGCAAAATTGAAGGGAATCAAGCCTACGAGCTTCTTTCCTACGCATGTCGACATGGCCGTTGTCTATTTTGAGGACTAAGTAAATCACCCCTATCCGGGGACTTACATTCAACGTGACAACGACAACAACTACTGCATTCAAGAAGTCCGGACGGTGGAGGCAGAACCTCCGCCGTCTCGGAAAATATCCCGCAGCGCTCATCGGTTTCTTTATCGTCGCATTTTTCCTGTTGATGGCATTGATTGGTCCCCTGGTCGCCCCTTATGGTTATTCTGATCAGGACATATCGGAACGCTTCCAGCCTCCCTCCAGCACTCATCTGCTCGGTACCGACAGATTCGGCAGGGATGTGTTCAGCCGCGTCATCATCGGCAGCCGCGACGTCTACCTCGTTGCCGGCACGGGCGCGTTGGTAGCGGTCCTGCTCGGTCTCACCGTGGGGCTGATCGCCGGATACTTTGGCGGGCTGGTGGATGAGATCCTGATGCGGCTCATCGATGTCCTGTTAGCCATTCCGCCGCTCCTTCTGGCCATGATCGTGCTCTTCACCCTCGGATCATCGCGACTCAATGTTATTCTGGTGGTGGGTTTTCTCTATGTGCCAATGGTATCAAGGGTGGTACGAAGCGTGGTGCTCGATTTGCGTACCAGGCAATTCGTGGAGGCTGCAAAGCTCCGCGGTGAAAAAAACCTCTACATCATGTTCAAGGAGATCTTTCCCAACGTGCTACCGCCGCTGGCTGTGGAAGCATCGATGCGCTTCTCTTACGCGATCTTCCTGGTTGCCTCCCTCGGGTTTCTCGGTCTGGGTGTCCAACCGCCTTCTCCTGACTGGGGACTGATGGTAGGAGAGGCGCGGAACTATTTCAGTCAGGCGCAGTGGGCGCTGTTCGCGCCGGCGGGCGCCATCGTTCTCCTGGTAGTTGGGGTGGCTTTCATGAGCGACGGATTACGCCGCATGCTGCTCCCCGGAGGGGTAAGCCGATGAGCACCGCAGCATCCATGCCCGGCGCGCAGCAAAATCCGGAGGGACTGGACATAGAGAGGCTTACCATCACCTACGATACCGATTCCGGACCGATGGATATTGTGCGCGATGTCTCGTTTCGCATCGAGCCCGGCGAAATATTCGGGCTGGTGGGAGAGTCGGGGTCGGGCAAGACAACCATCGCACGGGGAATTGTCGGATATCTCGCGGAAAACGGCCGAGTCACCAAAGGGAGTGTCAGACTTGACGGCGCCAATCTGCTAAGTCTTTCGAGGCAGGAGATGCGCCGGGTGTGGGGTTCGGCAATCACCATGGTCCATCAGGATCCGAACCGGTCGGTCAATCCCTCTATGCCGATAGGAAACCAGATTGCGGAGACGGCGCAAACCCACCTGGGGATGAGCAAGGCGGAATCGATGCAAAAGGCCATTGAGATGCTGGATATGGTCAAGATGCCGGATCCAAAGACCGCGGCAAAACGGTACGCCCATCAGCTGAGCGGCGGTCAGCTGCAGCGGGTTCTTATCGCCATCGCGCTGACGACAAATCCGCAACTTCTTATTCTCGATGAGCCGACCACCGCGCTCGATGTGACTACAGAAGCGGTGATTCTCGACCTCGTCCGGGACTTGCTATCGGATTATCAAACCGCTGTTCTTTATATCACCCACAATCTCGCGGTTGTCGCACGAGTGTGTGACAGGGTTGGCGTAATCTACGCCGGTGAGATGTTCGAAGTTGGACCGGTGAATCGGGTCTTCACCGAGATGCTCCATCCCTACACCCTCGGTCTCCTCGGGTCGGTCCCCAGGATCGATGTAAACAAGGACGATATCGTCTTGAGGACCATTCCCGGCTACATCCCACAGCCCGACAACCTGCCCGACGGATGTATCTTTGCCCCCCGGTGCCTCGGCGCCGAGGATGCGTGCCGGGAGGCCC